>NZ_JBSFNQ010000059.1:0-49231 GCF_053981115.1 Streptomyces sp. NPDC003691
TGTACGTCCGCTCGGCGAGCACACCCTCGCGCTCGTTGAGTACCTCGTAGAGGATCATGACGCCCTGGTTGGGCAGTCCGACCTCGTACGCGTCCGGGTACATCAGCGCCCAGCGGACGTCACACGACTCCCACGGTTTGACGGTGGAGTTCAGCTCACCGCCGACGTACTGGATCGGCTTCTGCACATGCGGGAGCAGAGCCTCGAGCTGTGGGAAGACCGACTCGGCAGCAGACATCTCAGAGATCTCAGGGCTTTCGTGAGCTGGCAGGGGTGACCATCCAGCGTACCCCGATCGGCCGTGCCCCCACTCCCCCGAACGGGCCCCGAGCCCGCTCCCGCGGCGGAGGGTCAGCTTCCGACGGCGCCCCGCAGCTGCTCGGGGCCGGCCTTCGACCACACCCCGGGCAGTTCCCGCTCCCGGTCGGCGGCCGAGCGCTGCTCCTGGCCGTAGAGCAGACCCCAGGTGAAGGCGGACTCCCCGGCCGCGTGGGCCTGGGCCGCCAGCAGCTTCAGGGTGTCCCGGGCGACCACGCTGTCCTGGTGGTCGCCGAGGACCGTCTGGACCGCCTTCATCCGTTTGGCGAAGCGCCCGGCGGGGCGGCCGAGGGCGGGGACGGCGACCTCACCGGCGTAGCGGGCCCGTTTGGCGGCCTTGCGGGCGTCGTGCATGGCCAGGTCGCGGTCGTGGCCCGCGGGCAGCGACAGGGCGTACTCGATCCGGTCGGCGAGCCGCGCGTAGTCCTTGCGCAGCGCCCGGGGCAGCACCGTCTCCGGGGTGCCCGCGGCCCGTTTCCGCAGCGGCGGCCCGGCGAGCAGCCCTTCGAGGGAGGCCAGCAGGGCGGTGTACCGCCTGCTGTCGAGGGCGGTGATCGCCCGGCGGCGGGAGCCCGAGCCGCGGGCGTTGGTCCAGATCCGCAGGCGGCCGCGGACCGGGCCCACCAGCAGGGGCCTGGGCAGGGCGTCGAGCCGGCCCCGGAGGCGTTCGGCGAGGACCTCGGTGTCCCGGGCCGCGCCCAGCTCGCCCGCCAGCCACTTCAGCTCCTCGCCGAGCGGGTCGGTTTCCGTGCGGTCCAGCACTCCCGAGTACGAGCGGAACGCGCTGCGCAGCCTGCGGGTCGCGACCCGCATCTGGTGGACGGCGTCGGGGAGGTTGCGCCGGACCCCGGGGTCGTGCGCGAGCAGGGCCGTGACCTGGTCGCGGAGGTAGCCGAGCACCTCGGCGCCCGCGCTGCCGGGACCGGCGGCGGGGCCGGGTCGGGGGGCGGGCGCCAGTCCGGTCTCGCCGAGGGCGCGGGCCAGTTTGGAGGGGGCGTCCGAGCCCTTGATCCCGGCCTTGCGGAGCTTTTTGCCGACCTTCTCCAGCAGGGCGGGGTCGGCGCCGTCGGCGAGTTCCACCTCGATCTCGGTCCAGGCCGCGGTCCGGCCGTCGTCGAGGCGTTCGGCCCGTACGGTGTCCCGGGCGACCTCGGCGAGCAGGGCCCCGCCGGTGTCGACGAGGTGCAGGACGTCACGGGCCGAGCGGAGCCGGACCACGGGTTCCAGGGCGCCGTCCCGGGTCCTGGCCCGGACCAGGGCCTTCAGGGTGCGGGGCACGGCCGCGGAGAGCGGGGCCCGGATCTCGTCGCGCACTCCGGGCGCCACGGGGAGTTTGAGGTGCCAGCCCGCGTCCTCTCCGCCGGTGCGGCGCCGCAGGGTGATGGACGCGGCGGCGAGCCGCAGGTCCGAGGTGTCGTAGTAGACCGCGTCGAGTTCGGTGGTGCCGTGGTCGACGACGGTGGAGACTCCGGTCACCCGGGTCAGGTCCGGCAGGGTGGTGTCGGGGGTGGCTTCGTACTTCCGCTCGATTTCGCGCTTCGTGTCCGCCATATATCGAATCTAGTTCGCGATGATTCGCCGCGGCAGTCCCGGAACACGCCGGAAACGGCCGGGACGGTGTGCCCGGCCGCTCCGACGGGCCTGCTCAGGCCGTTATCGGCCGCTGGACCCTGATCGACTGGAGCAGTCCGATCGCCACCCAGACGGCGAACATCGAGGATCCGCCGTACGAGACGAACGGCAGCGGCAGTCCGGCGACCGGCATGATGCCGAGCGTCATGCCGATGTTCTCGAAGGCCTGGAAGGCGAACCAGGCGATGATCCCGGCGGCCACGATCGTGCCGTACAGCTCGGTGGTCTCGCGGGCGATCCGGCAGGCGCGCCAGAGCACCACGCCGAGCAGTACCAGGATCAGCGCGGCGCCGACGAAGCCCAGTTCCTCCCCGGCGACCGTGAAGACGAAGTCGGTCTGCTGTTCGGGGACGAACTGGCCGGTGGTCTGGGAGCCCTTGAAGAGCCCGGTGCCCATCAGCCCGCCGGAGCCGATGGCGATCCGGGCCTGGTTGGTGTTGTAGCCGACGCCCGCCGGGTCCAGCTCGGGATTGGCAAAGGCGGCGAAGCGGTTGATCTGGTACTCGTCGAGCAGCCCCAGCGCGGCCACCAGCACCGCTCCGCCGACGCCGCCGCCGATCAGCCCGAGGATCCAGCGGTTGGGCGCGCCGGAGGCCAGCAGCACCCCGAGGACGATCACCACCATCACCATCACGGACCCCAGATCGGGCATCCGCATGATGATCAGCATCGGTACGACGGCGAGGACCAGCGATTTGGCGACCGTACGGTGGTCGGGATGGGCCATGTCGCCCGCGTCCACCCGGGCCGCGAGCAGCATCGCCATCCCCAGGATGATGGTGATCTTGACGAACTCGGACGGCTGGACGGAGAAGCCACCGCCGATCACGATCCAGGCGTGGGCGCCGTTGATGGTGGCGCCGAGCGGAGTGAGCACCAGCAGGATCAGCGCCACCGAGATGCCGTAGAGGACCGGGACGGCGCCGCGCAGGGTGCGGTGGCCGAGCCAGATCGTGCCGATCATCAGGGCGAAGCCGATACCGGTGTTCAGGATGTGCCGGAAGAGGAAGTAGTACGGGTCGCCCTGGTTCAGTTCGGTGCGGTTGCGGGTGGCGGACCACACCAGCAGGGAGCCGATGCCGCTGAGCGCGAGGGCGGCGAAGAGCAGGGGCCAGTCGAGACGGCGGACCATCGAGTCGCGGGAGCTGAGCTGTGTCCACAGCCCGCCGCGCTGCGGTCCGTAGCCGGAGACGGAGAAGCCATTGGTGCCGGCCATGCGGTCTCAGTCCCTCCGAGCGGGCGGTCCCGCGAGCTGCTGGTCCTGGTCCTGTTGGTCCCGGTCCTGGTTCTGGTTCTGCTGGTTCTGGTTCTGGTCCGGCGGGGTGCCGCCGTCGGCCGTGCCCTCCTCGCCCTCGGGCTTCGGCGGGACGTACGGCCTGATCTCGGGCGCGTAGATATTGCCGTCGGGCTGGACCTTCGGCAGGGTCTGCTGCGGCTTCGGCAGCAGGGCCCGCTTGAGGTCCTGGCCGCCCTTCTCGTCGAGCCCGTACATCGCCTCGTAGATATTGCGGACGGCCGGACCGGAGGCGCCCGAGCCGGTACCGCCCTGCGCGATCGTCATCACGATCGTGTAGTCGTCGGTGTACGTGGCGAACCAGGAGGTCGTCTGCTTGCCGAAGACCTCGGCGGTACCCGTCTTGGCGTGCATCGGGATCTTGTCGTGCGGCCAGCCCTGGAACCGCCAGGCGGCCGAGCCGGTCTTCACGACTCCCGCGAGGGCGTCGTTTATCTGGTTCCTGGTCTTCTTGTCCATCGGCAGTTTGCCGTGGGACTTCGGTTTGATCAGCTCCACCGACTTGCCGTCGGGGCTGATGACCGCCTTGCCGACGGTGGGGTTCCAGAGCGTGCCGCCGTTGCCGATGGCCGCGTAGATCGTCGCCATCTGGATCGGGGTGACCAGGATGTCGCCCTGTCCGATGGAGTAGTTCACGGAGTCACCGGCGCGCATCTGGTTGCCTTCGAGGCAGTTCTCGTAGGCGACCTGCTCGCCGTAGTCCCCGCCCTTCTTGCCGGTCTTGCACCAGGATTCCTTGTTGGCCTCCCAGAAGCGCTGCTTCCACTCCCGGTCCGGGACCCGGCCCTTGACCTCGTTCGGCAGGTCGATACCGGTCTCCGCACCGAGCCCGAAACCGTGGGCCGTGCGGTAGAACCAGTTCTTGGCGTCCTTCTTGGGCTTGATGCCGCCGTCCTTGCGCCATTCGTTGTAGGCGAGTCCGTAGTAGACGGTGTCGCAGGAGACCTCCAGCGCCCGGCCCAGATTGATGGAGCCGTACCCCTTGGACTCGAAGTTCTTGAACTCGCGGCCGCCGAAGGAGAGCGACGACGGGCAGGGGTAGGTGTCGTTGAACGAGTATCCGGCCCGGACGGCGGCCGCGGACGACACCACCTTGAAGATGGAGCCCGGCGCCGCCTGGCCCTGAATGGCCCGGTTCAGCAGCGGAAAATTGGAATCGGTGCTGGTCAGGGCGGCATAGTCCTTGGCGGAGATACCACCGACCCAGGCATTGGGGTCGTATGTCGGCAGGGACGCCATGGCGATCACCCGGCCGGTCTTGTTCTCCATCACCACGACCGCGCCCGCGTCGGCCTTGTAGTTCTCCCGGGTGTTGCGGTCGAACTCCTTGCGGGCGGCCTTCATCGCCTCGTTCAGCTCGTACTCCGCGACCGCCTGCACCCGGGCGTCGATGGACGTCACCAGATTGGAGCCGGCCCGGGCCTTGTCGTGCGCGGCCTCGCCGATCACCCGGCCGAGGTTGTCGACCTCGTAGCGGGTGATGCCCGCCTTGCCGCGCAGTGCCTTGTCGTAGGTGCGCTCGATACCGGAGCGACCGACCTGGTCGGAGCGGAGGTAGGGCGATTCGCTGTTCTTGGCCTGCTCGATCTCGGCGTCGGTGACGGGCGAGAGATAGCCGAGGACCTGGGCGGTATTGGCCTTGCCGGGGGCCGTGTAGCGGCGGACCGCGGTGGGTTCGGCGGTGATGCCCTTGAAGTCCTCGGCGCGTTCGCGGATCTGGAGCGCCTGCTGGGTGGTGGCCTCGTCGGTGACCGGGATGGGCTGGTACGGCGAGCCGTTCCAGCAGGGCTTGGGGGTCTTGGAGTCGCAGAGCCGGACCTTGTCCATGACCTCCTTCGGGGTCATGCCGAGGACCGCGGCCAGCCGGGTGAGGACGGCCTTGCCGTCGTCCGGCATTTTCATCAGCTCGGTACGGGACGCGGAGACCACCAGCCGGGTCTCGTTGTCGGCGAGGGCGATACCGCGGGCGTCCAGGATGGAGCCGCGCACCGCGGGCTGGACCACCCGCTGGACGCCGTTGTTCTTCGCCTCGTCCGTGTACTCCTGGCCGTTGCGGATCTGGAGGTACCAGAGCCGGCCGCCCAGGGTGAGCAGGAGGGAGAAGACCAGGACCTGGATGACGACGAGCCGGATCTGGACCCGGGGGGTCCGCCCGGTCTCCGGGATATTGCTCATGGTGTGTGTTCCCCTCCCTCGGTCACAGCCGCTTGACGCCCTTGATACGGCCCGCGCGGGACGCTCTCGACCGGGCGGACCGCAGGCGCAGCCCGCCGCGCTGGCTGCCGATCCGCAGTCCGGTGCCGGAGGCCAGCCAGCCCGAGGAGACGTCCCCGCCGCCGCTCTGGGCCTCGGCCACCGGATCGTTCTCCGCCCGCCGGGCCAGGGCCATCACGAAGGGCACGGTGAACGGCGCGAGCAGCAGATCGTAGACGGCGGCGCTGAACAGCAGCCCGCCCAGGCCCACCTGGCCGGCCGCGGTGTCCCCGACCAGGGCTCCCACCCCCGCGTACAGCAGGGTCGAGCCGACGGCCGCCGCGACGACCACCACCATCGGGCCGGTGGCGGAGCGCACCTTGCCGTCCTGGGGGCGGGCCAGCCCGGCGAGATAGCCGATCACGCAGAGCACCAGGGCGTACCGTCCGGCGGCATGGTCGGCGGGCGGCGCGAGATCGGCGAGCAGCCCGGCGCCGAAGCCGATCAGGGCGCCGGAGACATGGCCGTAGACGAAGGCCAGGCCGAGGACGGTGAGCAGCAGCAGATCGGGGACGGCGCCCGGGAGCTGGAGACGGGCGAGGACGGAGACCTGCACGACGAGCGCGACCACCACGAGGGCGGACGACAGGAGCAGTCGGTTGAGGCTCATCAGGTCTCCTACTGCTGGTCTTCGGTGCGGCCGGGAGTGCTGCCGGTGTCCTGCCCCGGGCCCCGGCTGCCGCCGGGATCCGGGGTGCCGGCCGGATCCGGGGTGCCGACGGGGGTGTCCGGCTGCCGGTCGCCCAGCTGCGGGTCGGTGCCCTGTGCGGCGGCCCCGTCGCCCGCCTCCTGGGCGCCGCCCGGGGAACCGGAGGGCGTCACGGTGACGGTGACGGTCGGGATCGGGGTGGCCTTGGGGCGGGCGGGCAGTACGGCGTCCCGGGGGTCACTGGAGGGCGCCGAGACCACGACGCCGACGATGTCTAGGCGGCTGAAGCCGACATAGGGGCGAACGTGGATGGTCCGGGTGAGGTCGCCGCCGAGCGGGTCGACCCGGACCACCTCGCCGATGGGTACGCCCGGCACGAACGGGCGGGACGCCTGGGAGCCGAAGGTGACCAGCCGGTCGCCCTTCTTCACCTTGGACTTGCCGTTGAGGAGCTGGACCGACAGGGGCCGGTCGCCCTGTCCGGTGGCGAAGCCGAGTTCGTCGGTCTTCTCCATCCGGGTGCCGACGGTGAAGCCGGGGTCGCTGGCGAGCAGGACCGTGGAGGTGCCCGGGCCGACGGTGGTGACCCGGCCGACCAGACCGTCGCCGTTGAGTACGGTCATGTCCCGCTTGATGCCGTCCCGGGAGCCGACGTCGATGGTGACGGTCCAGGAGAAGCCCTGGGCCGCTCCTATGGCGATGACCTCGGCGGCCTTGACGCGGTACTGGCCGGCCCCCGCCGTCCGCAGCAGCTTGTCCAGCTCCCGGGCCCGGCTGCGGTTGCGGTCGTCGCTGCCGAGCTTCGCCTTCAGCTCGGCGTTCTCCCGCTCCAGTTCGCTGATCCGGTCGTGCCGCTCCCCGGAGTCCCGGACCGCCCCGATGGCGTTGCCCACGGGATCCACGGCGGTCGCGACGCCGTTCTGTACGGGCCCGAAGACGGCGGCGGCGGCCTGCCGGGCGCCGTCGACCGGAGAGTCCTCGCCGCCGCGGATGTCCACCGTGATCAGTGCGAACGCGATGGCGATCAGCAGCACCAGGAGCAGCCGGCTCTCTCGTGTGTCCCTCACGTGCGGCGGCCGTGCCTTCCTCGTCGGAATGTGGTGTTTCGTCCGTCCTGCTCAACGATCGTCCGCACGGGTCGGCAGACACCCGTCCAGGGGGTGTCCCCGAGGCCGCCACGGCTCCGGGGCCGATCGCCCTCCCCCGCACACCGCGTCCGCCGGTGTGCCCTCCTGCACGTTCTTCTGTTGGGCGTGCCACCGCCGGTGCGTCCGGCCGGTCCGGCGCTCCGGGGCGGTGCGGTACCGCCGGGGCGCCGGCCCCGGCGGCTCGCGCCGTCCGGGGCTAGCGGCGGGGCTGGGCGTCCAGCACCTGCTGGAGCGCCTCGAACTCCTCGACGCACTTGCCGGAGCCGAGCGCCACCGAGTCCAGCGGGTCCTCGGCGATATGGATCGGCATCCCGGTCTCCCGGCGCAGCCGCTCGTCGAGGCCGCGCAGCAGCGCACCGCCGCCGGTGAGCACGATCCCCCGGTCCATCACATCGCCGGACAGCTCCGGCGGGCACTTGTCCAGGGTGGTCTTCACGGCGTCGACGATGGCGTTGACCGGCTCCTCGATCGCCTTGCGGACCTCGGCGGCCGAGATGACCACGGTCTTGGGCAGCCCGGAGACCAGGTCGCGACCGCGGATCTCGGTGTGCTCGTCCTGGTCGAGATCATAGGCCGAACCGATGGTGATCTTGATGGATTCGGCGGTCCGCTCTCCGAGGAGGAGAGAGTACTCCTTCTTGATGTGCTGGATGATCGCGTTGTCCAGCTCGTCGCCCGCCACCCGGATGGACTGTGCCGTGACGATTCCGCCCAGGGAGATGACGGCCACCTCGGTGGTGCCGCCGCCGATGTCGACGACCATGTTGCCGGTGGCCTCGTGGACCGGCAGCCCGGATCCGATGGCCGCGGCCATCGGCTCCTCGATGATGTGCACCTGGCGGGCGCCGGCCTGGGTGGACGCCTCGATGACGGCGCGGCGCTCGACTCCGGTGATACCGGAGGGCACACAGACCACCACACGCGGCCGGGCCAGATAGCGCCGCTTGTGGATCTTCAGAATGAAGTAGCGGAGCATGCGTTCGGTGATCTCGAAGTCGGCGATGACGCCGTCCTTCAGCGGCCGGACGGCAACGATGTTGCCCGGCGTCCGGCCGATCATCTTCTTCGCCTCGGCGCCGACCGCGAGAATGCCACCGGTGTTCGTGTTGATGGCGACGACGGACGGCTCGTTGAGAACGATCCCCCGGCCCCTGACGTACACCAGCGTGTTGGCGGTCCCGAGGTCGACAGCCATATCACGGCCGATGAACGACATGTTCTTCCCCAAGAGGATGCGTGTGGCCTTCCTTCACGGAGCCTTGACGGCTCTTCAGGAGGGCGAGGGTGGATGCTTGTGGAGTGGCGGCTTCCATCGTAGTGCCGCACCGGGTGAAGCGGCGCGGTGGACCGCCTCTGTATAGGTGACGTGGTGTCGCAGCGATGCGTTCCCGAAAAGTTTCCGCATATGCCGACGGGCGACCGAATTCCTTCGGTCGCCCCAGGTCACCGATCTCCATTGACCCCGTCGGCGGAGCCGGAGGGCGCTGCTCGGGGCGCCGTACGGCTCCGCCGTAACGGTGAGGACTGACGTCCGATCAGAAAAGAGCGGGTTCAGGAAAGACCGGGGAAAAAGATCTTCAGTTCCCGAATGGCGGACTCTTCGGAGTCCGAGGCATGGATGAGATTCTCCCGGACGATGCTGCCGAAATCCCCCCGGATGGAGCCGGGCTCCGCGGCAATCGGGTCGGTCGGGCCCGCCAGTCGGCGTACTCCCTCGATCACCCGCTCGCCGTCGACCACCAGGGCCACGACCGGCCCGGAGAGCATGAACTCCACCAGCGGCTCGTAGAACGGCTTGCCGATGTGCTCCGCGTAGTGCTGCTCCAGCAGTGCGCGGTCGAGCTGCCGCAGCTCCAGCGCCTCGACGGTCCAGCCGGCCTTGGCCTCGATACGGCCCACTATCTCGCCGACGAGCTTGCGGCGGACCGCGTCCGGCTTCAGGAGGACGAGGGTGCGCTGGGTCATGTTCTGGAGCTCCTTGGACGGTCCTGTGCGGTGGTGTGAGGCTACATCCCGTCACTCGAACAGTCGCACCGGGTCCCGTCCGGGGGTTCGACCGGGGTATCCGGGGGTTCAACCGGCGCGTCCGGGGGTTCGACCGGGCCCTCCGGGGCGGCTCCGGGCCCGGAAACGGAAACGGCCCGGCGGGAGAACCCCCGCCGGGCCGTGGCCTCGTCGTATCGGACCGGGCCGTACCGCACACCTGCTCAGACCGGATCAGGACTGCCCTGGGCCGCCGCCTGCGCCGCCCAGCGGGCCTTCGCCTCGTCGATCTTCCGGCCGTAGTGGACGGAAGCCCACCACAGACCGGCGAAGGCGACCCCCAGGATGAACATCATCGGCACCACGAAACCGCTGGCGACCAGCCCGATCTGGAGGGCCCAGCCCAACTGGACCCCGCCGGGCCGGGTCAGCATGCCGCAGAGCAGCAGCGACAGCACCATGGCGATCCCGCAGACCGTCCAGACCGTGCCCGGCGAAAGGCTGTCGTCCTTCATCGCCACCAGACCGGCGAAGCCGATCACGAAGAACTCCCCTATCAGGGTGGACGCGGCGAGCGTACGCATCAGAGGTCAGCCCTTCCCCAGCAGCAGCCGGGCTTCCCCGGCAGTGAACACCGAACCCGTCACCAGCACCCCGGCGCCCGCGTACTCGGCCTCTTCCTCGGCGAGCGTCACCGCCGCCTCCAGCGCCTCGTCCAGCCGCGGCTCGACGACCACCCGCTCGTCCCCGAAGACCTCCACGGCGATCGCCGCCAGCTCGTCCGGGTCCATGCTCCGTTCGGTGGAGTTCCGGGTGACCACGATCTCCGCGAAGACCGGCTCGAACGCCTCCAGCAGACCGCGTACGTCCTTGCCGGCGCTGGTCGCCACCACACCGATCAGCCGGGAGAAGCCGAACGCCTCGGTGATCGCCTCGGCGGTCGCCCGGGCGCCCGCCGGATTGTGCGCCGCGTCCAGCACCACCGTCGGACTGCGCCGTACGACCTCCAGCCGGGCCGGGCTGGACACCGAGGCGAAGGCCCGGCGGACCGTCTCCACATCCAGCTCCCGGGCATGCTCCGCGCCCACGCCGAAGAACGCCTCGACCGCCGCCAGGGCCACCACCGCGTTGTGCGCCTGGTGGGCGCCGTACAGCGGGAGGAAGACCTCCGGGTACTCGCCGCCCAGACCCCGCAGGGTCAGCAGCTGGCCGCCGACCGCGACCTCCCGGGACACGATCCCGAACTCCATGCCCTCACGGGCCACCGTCGCGTCCACCTCGACGGCCTTCTTCAGCAGTACCTGGGCCGCGTCCACCGGCTGCTGCGCCAGGACGACGGTGGCGCCCTGCTTGACGATGCCCGACTTCTCGGTGGCGATCTCGCCGGTCGTCCCGCCGAGCCGGTCCGTGTGGTCGAGGTCGATGGGCGTCACCACGGCCACCGTCGCGTCGATCACATTGGTCGCGTCCCACTCGCCGCCCATGCCGACCTCGACGACGGCGACGTCGACCGGCGCGTCCGCGAAGGCCGCGTACGCCATACCGGTCAGCACCTCGAAGAACGACAGCCGGTAGTCCTCGGCCGCGTCCACCATCTCCACATACGGCTTGACGTCCTCGTACACGGAGACGAAGCGCTCGGCGCTCACCGGGGCGCCGTCCAGGCTGATCCGCTCGGTCACGGAGCGGACGTGCGGCGAGGTGTAGCGGCCGGTGCGCAGCTCGAACGCGGCCAGCAGCGCTTCGATCATCCGGGCCGTGGACGTCTTGCCGTTGGTCCCGGTGATGTGGATCGAGGGGTACGCCCGCTGGGGCTCGCCCAGCACGTCCATCAGCGCCGCGATCCGCCGGACCGACGGCTCCAGCTTGGTCTCGCCCCAGCGCGAGGCCAGCTCGGCCTCCACGGCCCGCAGCGCGGCCGCGACCTCGGGGTCGGCGGGCGGCTCGGGAACCTGGGCGTCCGGCGGACCGGCCTGGGCGCGCAGCGTACGGCTGCCCGCCTCGATCACCGCCAGATCGGGGTCGCGGTCGGTCTCCGCGTCGACGATGTCGTCGAAGACATCGCGCTCGTACGGCTCCGGCTCGTGCGGCTGGGGGTCGGCGGGGTGCTCACTCACGGACCCAGTCTAGGCCGCGGGCGGGTGATCACTCCCAGGGGTTCACGGCGCGGCGGACGGCTCGCGCCGCGGGTCCGTCAGCGCCCGCCGGCCGGCTTGCCCGCCGATCCGCGGCCGGCGCCGGGTGCCCGGGGTCCGTCACCGCCCGCCGGAAGGACGGCGACCACCTCGTAGGCGTCCCGCACCGCACCGGCGGTCAGCACACCGCCCATGCTGGCGACCCGTTCCCGCATCGAGAAGGTGCCGGTGCCGCTGGAGACCGGCTCGGTGGGCGGGGCGGCCGCCGGGAGGGCGTTGCGGGCGACCACCCGCAGCCCGGCACCGTCCGGGCCGATGGTCACCGTGACCCGCTCCCCCGGGGCGTGCTTCGCGGCATTGGTCAGACACTCCTGGACCACCCGGTAGACCGCGGCCTGCCGCAGCGGCGACAGGGCGTGCGCGGCGTCCGCGATCCGCAGTATCACCGGGCTGCCCATCGCCCCGCTCTCCTCGGCCAGCGCCGCGAGCCCGTCGAGCCCCGGGGTGGCCGTCCGCTCGTCGGCCCGGTGCACCAGGGTGTCGTTCAGCATCAGATGCGCCCGGCGGGCCGTGTCCGCCAGCTCCTCGAAGTCCTTCTGATGGGCGCCGCCGCGGGACCGGGCCGCCAGTACCTCGGCCCGTACGGCGAGCACCGTCAGCTCCCGGCCGACCAGGTCGTGGACGTCCCGGGCGACGGAGATCCGCTCGTTCTGGACGGCTTCCACCGCGGCGGTACGGGCCCGCTGCTCCTGGAGCTCCCGGACCAGGTCGTGCCGGTAGGCGGCGATCCCCACCCCCGCGGCCAGCACCCCGATCGGCACCACCAGGCTCAGGAAGGAGCTGAGGGAGTCCCCCCGGTACTCCGGCCAGCCGGGCAGCAGGAACAGGGCGTACGCGACGACAACATAGCCCGCGGTCGCCGCGACCGCGGCCGCCCGGCCCCGGAACCGGCCCAGCGAGTAGAGCGCGAACTGGATGAGGGTCAGCTCGTGCAGCCAGCCGAGCAGCGCCAGCGCCACCGCGTACGGCACCCAGGGCGCCCGGCGCCGCAGCACCAGGGTCGAGGCGCCCGCGGCCAGCACCAGGGTCGCGGTGAAACCGGTGAGTGAGTTGTCGGCACCGGCCAGCCCGGGGACGTCCAGGACCATCAGCGAGAAGCAGCTCGCCGCGGCGATCACATCGAGGGCGGGCGGCGACCCGGCCCAGCGGCTGGTGCGCCCGCGCACCGCCGCGACCATGCGGAGGAGGGCGTACCGGGCGGGCGACATGCCCCCCATGATGCGCGCCACCCCCTGCGCGGGGCGCATCCGGGGGTCCCGCACCCCGAGCGCCGGGCCCTCCCGGGGAGCACCGCCTCCGGGCCTTGGGCCGGCCTGGGCAAGGCGCTGGAGTTCGAGTACCCAGGGGCGCGGGGAACTGCGCGACAAGCCACCCATGGCAGGTGGTCGGGAGACGGGCTTTCCCGGCAAACGGGGCCGATGCCCCGGGGCGGCGGCATCCCGCCGTCAGGATGAGACCGGGTTCCGACTGCGGCGCCGTCGTGGCCGTTCGCGCAGTTCCGCCCCCTACGCCTAGCGGCGTGGGGGGACCCCCAGCGCCCCTAAACCCCCTCCCCTACCCCCCGGGAAAAGGGAGCGCCCCCGGACCACGGGTCGGAACCCGGGGCCGGGGGCGCTGGAGAGATTCCGCCGCCCGCGGAGCGCAGCGTCAGGCCGCGGGGAGGGCGGCGAGCTGGTTGGTGATGCGGGTGATGTCCGCCTCCGCGGCCGCCAGCCGGCCGCGGATCTTGTCGACCACCTGGTCCGGCGCCTTCGCCAGGAACGCCTCGTTGCCCAGCTTGGCCTCGGCCTGCGCCTTCTCCTTCTCCGCCGCCGCCAGGTCCTTCGCGAGGCGCTTGCGCTCCGCGGCGACGTCGATGGTGCCGGAGAGGTCGAGGGCGACGGTCGCCCCGGCCACCGGGAGGGTCGCCGTGGCGCTGAAGTCCTCGCCCGCCGCCTGGAGCCGGAGCAGCTGGCGGATCGCGGCCTCGTGCGGCGCGAGCGCCGTACCGGCCAGGTCGAGCCGGGCGGGCACCTTCTGGCCGGGCTGGAGGCCCTGGTCCGAGCGGAACCGGCGGACCTCGGTGACGACCCGCTGGACCAGCTCGATCTCCCGTTCGGCGGCCTCGTCGCGGAAGCCGCTGTCGGCGGGCCAGTCGGCGACGACGACGGACTCCCGGCCGGTGAGCGTGGTCCACAGGGCCTCGGTGACGAACGGCATCACCGGGTGGAGCAGCCGCAGGCTGACGTCCAGCACCTCGCCGAGGACCCGGGCGGAGACCTTCGCCTGGTCGCCGCCGGCGAAGTAGGTGGTCTTGGACAGCTCGACGTACCAGTCGAAGACCTCGTCCCACGCGAAGTGGTAGAGCGCGTCCGACAACTTGGCGAACTGGTAGTCCTCGTAGAACGCGTCGACGTCGGCGACGGTCTTGTTCAGCCGGGAGAGGATCCACCGGTCGGCCGCCGACAGCTGCTCCGCCGGGGGCAGTTCGCCCTCGACCGTGGCGCCGTTCATCAGGGCGAACCGGGTGGCGTTCCAGATCTTGTTGGCGAAGTTGCGGGACGCCTGGACCCAGTCCTCGCCGATCGGGACGTCGGTGCCCGGGTTGGCGCCGCGGGCCAGCGTGAAGCGGACCGCGTCGGAGCCGTAGGTGTCCATCCAGTCCAGCGGGTTCACGGTGTTCCCCGCGGACTTCGACATCTTCTTGCCGAACTCGTCGCGGACCATGCCGTGGAAGGCGACCGTACGGAACGGCGGTTCGCCGTCCATGGCGTACAGGCCGAACATCATCATCCGGGCGACCCAGAAGAACATCAGGTCGTAGCCGGTGACCAGGACGTCGGTGGAGTAGAACTTCTCCAGGTCCGGGGTCTGCTCGGGCCAGCCCAGGGTGGAGAAGGGCCACAGGCCGGAGGAGAACCAGGTGTCGAGGACATCGGGGTCCTGCTCCCAGCCCTCGCCGGACGGCGGCTCCTCGTCGGGGCCGACGGCGACCATCTGGCCGTCCGGGCCGTGCCAGACCGGGATCCGGTGGCCCCACCACAGCTGGCGCGAGATGCACCAGTCGTGCATGTTGTCGACCCAGTCGTAGTAGCGCTGGGTCATATCGGCCGGGTGGATCGCGACCTTGCCGTCGCGGACGGCGTCGCCCGCGGCCTTGGCGAGCGGCTCGACCTTGACCCACCACTGGAGCGAGACCCTCGGCTCCAGGGTGGTGCGGCAGCGGGAGCAGTGGCCGACGGAGTGGGTGTACGGGCGCTTCTCGGCGACGATCCGGCCCTCGGCGCGCAGTGCGGCGACGATCGCCGAGCGGGCCTCGAAGCGGTCCAGGCCCTGGAAGGGGCCGGGGACGGTGATGATGCCGCGCTCGTCGAGGACCTCGACGGACTCCAGGCCGTGGCGCTGGCCGATGGCGAAGTCGTTGGGGTCGTGGGCGGGGGTCACCTTGACGGCGCCGGTGCCGAACTCCGGGTCGACATGGGTGTCGGCGACGACGGGGATGCTCCGGTCGGTCAGCGGGAGCTTGATGCGCTTGCCGATGAGATGGGCGTACCGCTCGTCGTCGGGGTGGACGGCGACCGCGGTGTCACCCAGCATCGTCTCGGCGCGGGTGGTCGCGACGACGAGGGTCTCGTCCCCGTCGCCGTACTTCAGCGAGACCAGCTCGCCGTCGTCGTCCTGGTACTCGACCTCGATGTCGGAGATGGCGGTCAGACAGCGCGGGCACCAGTTGATGATGCGTTCGGCGCGGTAGATCAGCCCGTCGTCGTACATCTTCTTGAAGACGGCGCGGACGGCCCGGGACAGACCTTCGTCCATGGTGAAGCGGTCCCGGCTCCAGGCGACGCCCTCGCCGAGGCGGCGCATCTGGCCCTGGATCTGGCCGCCGGACTCCGCCTTCCACTGCCAGACGCGCTCGACGAACGCCTCCCGGCCGAGGTCGTGGCGGGACTTGCCCTCCTTGGCCAGCTCCCGCTCGACGACGTTCTGGGTGGCGATACCGGCGTGGTCCATACCGGGCTGCCACAGCGTCTCGTAGCCCTGCATCCGCTTCCGGCGGGTGAGGGCGTCGATCAGGGTGTGCTCGAAGGCATGGCCCATGTGGAGCGAGCCGGTGACGTTCGGCGGCGGGATGACGACCGTGTACGGGGTCTTGTCGCTCTTGGCGTCCGCCTCGAAGTAACCGCGTCCTACCCAGCGCTCGTACAGCGTCCCCTCTACCTCGGCCGGCGCGTACTGGGTCGGCAGTTCGGGGGTGCTGGCTGGCTGCTGCTGAGTGTTCTCGGTCACGGGCTCAGTCTAGGGGGTGTCACAGGGCGGTACGGAAACGGGAAGGTTCGGTAACGGTGTGACCCCCGTCGCCGCGGGAGATCGGCCCGTGGGTGAGGATGTGAGATCCAGATAAGCGTATCCACAGGGGGAACTCAGAGGATGAGCCAGAACCAGCCGGGACCCTACGACGGCCAGCCGCAGCAGCCGGGACCGTACGGTCAGCCGGGTCCCTACGGCGGTCCGGCGCAGCAGCCTCCGGCCCAGCAGCCCGGCTACGGCTACCCGCAGCAGCCCCCCGGGCAGCCGGGTCCCTACGGTCAGCCGGCGCCGGGCGGCTACGGCTTCCCCCAGCAGGGCGGGCCCAATCCGTACGCCCAGCCCGGCCAGCCCGGTGCGGCACCGGGCGCTCCCGGACACCCCGGCCAGCCCGGTCACCCCGGTGCGCCGCAGCAGCCGGGCCAGTGGGGTGCGCCCCAGCAGCCCGGTCCGTACGGTCAGCAGCCCGGCTACCCGGGCCAGCCCCCGGTGCCGGCCGCGCCGAAGAAGAAGAAAACCGGTCTGGTCATAGCCGCGGCCGTGGTGGCGCTCGCGGTGATCGGCGGCGGTGGCTATCTGCTGCTCGGCGACGGTGACGGCTCGGGCGGCTCGGTCGCCGACAGCACCCGCGGCTACAAGATCACCCCGGCCGCTTCGGTGGGCGAGTACGAGCGGCAGAGCGACTCCGGCGACGAGAAGATGAAGGAGTCGGACCGCAAGGACGCCGAGGCAATGGGGATCAAGGACCCCGTGCAGGTGGCCGCGGGCTACAAGGCGGGCGCCGACCCGACGACCGGCAAGATGCTGGTGCTGACCGGCTTCTGGGGCAAGGTCGACAAGCCGGAGCAGGCGGCCGACAACTTCTTCGAGCTGGTCGAGAAGGACGCCGCTAAGGAGGGCAAGGTGAAGCTCCTCGGCAGCCGCGACGCGGTGCAGCCGGACGGCTTCAGCGGCGCCGTGTTGAAGTGCCAGAACGCCAAGGACACCTCGGGGAAGCAGGAGTTCGAGGTCCCGATGTGCGTCTGGGCCGACTACAGCAGCGTGGTCGTGGTGATGCATATGGAGCTGTCGATGCTCTCGGGTACCGGGACCGCGGCGAAGCCGATGGACCAGGCCAAGCTGGCGGACCTGGCGGCGAAGCTCTACAACACCTCGCGCACCAAGGTCTGACCGCGGGAACGGAACACCGGACCAGAACGCCGGAACGGCCTCCGCCCCCGTACACGCGGTACGGGGGCGGAGGCCGTTGCCTGCGGGGCGGGCGGGGCGTTACGCCGACTTCTCGTGGCGGCCGTCGCTCTGGACGATCCGGGGCACCAGGGTGGGGTTCACGTTGTTGCGGACCACGTCCGCGGTGATGACGACGCGGGCGACGTCCTTGCGGGACGGCACCTCGTACATCACCGACTGGAGGACCTCCTCCATGATGGCGCGCAGTCCACGGGCGCCGGTGCCGCGCAGGATCGCCTGGTCGGCGATGGCCTCCAGGGCCGGACGGTCGAAGTCCAGCTCCACCCCGTCGAGTTCGAAAAGCCGCTGGTACTGCTTGACCAGGGCGTTGCGCGGCTCGACCAGGATCTTCAGCAGCGCTTCGCGGTCGAGGTTGTGGACCGAGGTGATGACCGGGAGCCGGCCGATGAACTCGGGGATCATCCCGAACTTCACCAGGTCCTCGGGCATGACCTCCTGGAACTGGTCGCTCGCCTCGATCTCCCGCTTGGAGCGGATGGTGGCGCCGAAGCCGATGCCCTTGGCCCCGGCCCGGGACTCGATGATCTTCTCCAGACCGGCGAAGGCACCGCCCACGATGAACAGCACGTTCGTGGTGTCGATCTGGATGAACTCCTGGTGCGGGTGCTTCCGTCCGCCCTGCGGGGGTACGGAGGCGGTGGTGCCCTCCAGGATCTTCAGCAGCGCCTGCTGGACGCCCTCGCCGCTGACGTCCCGGGTGATCGACGGGTTTTCGCTCTTACGGGCGACCTTGTCGATCTCGTCGATGTAGATGATCCCGGTCTCGGCCTTTTTGACGTCGTAGTCGGCGGCCTGAATGAGCTTCAGCAGGATGTTCTCGACGTCCTCGCCGACATAGCCGGCCTCGGTGAGCGCCGTGGCGTCGGCGATCGCGAACGGGACGTTCAGCATCCGGGCGAGGGTCTGGGCGAGCAGGGTCTTGCCGGAGCCGGTGGGGCCCAGCAGCAGGATGTTCGACTTGGCCAGCTCGATGGCGTCGTCACGGCCGTTCGGCCCGCCGGTCTCGCCGGCCTGCACCCGCTTGTAGTGGTTGTAGACCGCGACGGAGAGGGCCTTCTTCGCGGGCTCCTGCCCGACGACGTACCCCTCCAGGAACTCGTAGATCTCGCGCGGCTTGGGCAGTTCCTCCCAGCGCACCTCGGAGGTCTCGGCCAGCTCCTCCTCGATGATCTCGTTGCAGAGTTCGATGCACTCGTCGCAGATGTACACACCGGGGCCTGCGATGAGCTTCTTCACCTGCTTCTGGCTCTTTCCGCAGAACGAGCACTTGAGCAGATCGCCGCCGTCACCGATGCGTGCCACGAGGTGCTTCCCCTTCGCCTGGGAGCGGCCTGGTGCAGCCGCTCCTGGTGCCTCATATTCGACGGTACCGTGCCGGGGGCCCCGTTCGGGCCCCTCTTGGCGCGGTTCACATTGTCGTGGACCGCGCCAAGTGTGACGGCACCGGGTCAGGCGGCTGCGGCCGCCGTGGTCTTGCGGGTCGAGACGATCTGGTCGATCAGACCGTACGCCAGGGCGTCGTCGGCGGTCAGGATCTTGTCGCGCTCGATGTCGTCGCGGACCTTGTCCAGCGGGGTGGTGGAGTGCTTGGCGAGCATCTCCTCCAACTGGCTGCGCATCCGCAGGATCTCGTTGGCGGCGATCTCCAGGTCGGAGAGCTGCTCCCGGCCGGTCTGCGAGGACGGCTGGTGGATCAGCACCCGGGCGTGCGGCAGGGCCATCCGCTTGCCGGGGGTGCCGGCGGCGAGCAGCACGGCCGCGGCGGAGGCCGCCTGGCCCATGCAGACGGTCTGGATGTCGGGCTTCACGAACTGCATCGTGTCGTAGATCGCGGTCAGCGCCGTGAAGGAGCCGCCGGGGCTGTTGATGTAGATCGAGATGTCGCGGTCCGGATCCATCGACTCCAGGCACAGCAGCTGGGCCATGACGTCGTTGGCGGAGGCGTCGTCGATCTGCACTCCGAGGAAGATCACGCGCTCCTCGAAGAGCTTGGCGTACGGGTCGTACTCACGGACGCCCTGGGAGGTGCGCTCGACGAAGCGCGGGACGACGTAGCGGTTGTCCGGCTGCGGGCCGGTGTAGAGGCCGCTCGCGGAGAAGGTGCTCATGGGTGTTCTCGGCCTTCCGGTTCGAGGGGCCCGGTGGCGCCGGGGGCGCCGCCGCGGGCCGGGGTGGCTGTGCGGTGGGGGTACGCGGTCGCTCAGGCGCCGGTGCCGCCGCCGCCCGGGACGTTCGACGCGGACGACATGATGTCGTCGATGAGGCCGTACTCCTTGGCCTCCTCGGCGGTGAACCAGCGGTCGCGGTCGCCGTCGCGCAGGATCGCCTCCACGGTCTGGCCGGAGTGACGGGCGGTGATCTCCGCCATGCGCTGCTTCGTACGGAGCAGGTACTGGGCCTGGATCTTGATGTCGGAGGCGGTGCCGCCGAGACCGGCCGAGCCCTGGTGCATCAGGATGTCGGTGTTCGGCAGCGCGAAGCGCTTGCCGGGGGTGCCGCCGGTGAGCAGGAACTGGCCCATCGAGGCCGCCATGCCCATACCGATGGTGACCACGTCGTTCGGGATGAACTGCATGGTGTCGTAGACCGCCATACCGGCCGTCACGGAGCCACCGGGGCTGTTGATGTAGAGGTAGATGTCCTTCTCCGGGTCGGCGGCCAGGAGCAGCATCTGTGCGGTGATCTTGTTCGCGATGTCGTCGTCGACCTGCTGGCCGAGGTAGACGATGCGCTCGCCGAGCAGCCGGTTGAAGACATGGTCGCCGAGGCCACCGAGGGACGGCTCACCGGCGGCTTGGGGCATCAGATTCGTCACGTGTCCACCTGCTCGTCTCTGACGGCTGCCCGCCGTCTCAGCGTCTTTTCAGCCGGGGGCGGGATACTCGCCTGCCCCTCGTATTCATGGACCCTAACGCGCAGGTCGGACAACGCCATCCCGGTTCCCGAACTGTTCGCTCGGAGCGCAAGGTCACGCCCGGGGGAATGCGGCCGGGCGCGGGGCCGGGCCGGGCGCGGGGAGCTTCCCGGGCCGGGCCGCGGACTCCGGGCGGGTGCCGGGTCCGGGGCGTACCGGAGCGGGGAAGGGGCAGGGCCCGGACGCGGTGTGCGTCCGGGCCCTGCCGGCGTTCCCGGGGACGGCCGGGGCCGTCCCTGCGACTGCTTGCGCCTCAGGCCTTGTCGGCCTTCTCCGCGTCGGCGTCGGCGTCCGCGTCGGCGTCGACAGCGGCCTCGACCGTCTCGGCGGCGGTCTCGGTCTCGTCCTCGTCGTCCAGGTCCACGACCTCACCGTTGGTGTCGACGACCTTGGCGGCCTCGACGACCACGGCCAGCGCCTTGCCGCGGGCGACCTCGCCGACCAGCATCGGGACCTGACCGCCCTCGACGACGGCCTGGGCGAACTGGTCGGGGCTCATGCCGGAGGAGGCGGCACGGCGCACGAGGTGCTCGGTGAGCTCCTCCTGGCTGACGTTCAGCTTCTCCTTGGAGACCAGCTCGTCGAGGACGAACTGGGTCTTGATGCCCTTGACCGCCTGCTCGCGGGTCTCGGCGTCGAACTCCTCGACGGTCTTGCCCTGGATCTCCAGGTACTTCTCCAGGTCGAGGCCCATCTGGCCGAGCTGGTGGTGCTCCAGGTTGTGCTTGCGGGTGTTGACCTCCTCCTCGAGAAGCTTCTCGGGGATCGGCACCTCGGTGATCTTCAGCAGCTCTTCGAGGACCCGCTCCTGGGCCTGGGTGGCCTGGTCGTAGGTCTTGCTGTTCTCCAGGCGCTTGCGGCTGTCGGCGCGCAGCTCCTCGAGGGTGTCGAACTCGCTCGCCAGCTGGGCGAAGTCGTCGTCCAGGGCGGGCAGCTCGCGGGCGGAGACCTGGGTGACCTTGACGGTGACCTCGGCCTCCTTGCCCTCGGCGGAGCCGCCCTTCAGCTCGGAGGTGAAGGTGGCCTCGCCACCGGCCTCCAGGCCCGTGACGGCGTCGTCGATGCCGTCGAGCAGCTGGCCGGAGCCGATCGTGTAGGAGACGTCGCTCGCGACACCGTCGGCGAGGACCTCGCCGTCGACCTTGGCCTCCAGGTCGACGGTGACCGTGTCGCCGTCGGCGGCGGCGCGCTCGACCGGGGAGGTGGTGACGAAGCGCTCACGGAGCTGCTCGACCGCCTTGTCGATGTCCTCGTCCGTGACCTCGACCGCGTCGACCTCGACCTCGATGCCGGAGTAGTCCGGGATCTCGATCTCGGGGCGGACGTCGACCTCGGCGGTGAAGTTCAGCGTCTCGCCGTCCTTCAGCTCGGTGATGTCCACCTCGGGCTGGCCCAGCGGGTTGATCTCCGCTTCACGCACGGCCTCGGAGTAGAACTTCGGAAGCGCGTCGTTGACCGCCTCCTCCAGGACCGCACCACGGCCGAACCGCTGGTCGATCACCCGGGCCGGGATCTTGCCCTTGCGGAAGCCCTTGACCGTGACCTGCTGGTTGATCTTCTTGTACGCCGCGTCGAGGCTGTCCTTGAGCTCCTCGAAGGGCACCTCGACAGTGAGCCGAACCCGGGTCGGGTTCAGGGTCTCCACGGCGCTCTTCACGGTTCGGTCTCCTTGATGGCTGAATACTGGGGTCATACCGCGTCCCCGCCCCTCGGCGCGGCTCGGCTCACCGGCCCGGGCCGTTTCGCACAAGCTGGTCGGCGCCGGCCAGTGTCCGGACACGCGGGCACGCAGTTTGCATAGTAGCTGCATGCAGGATGCGCCCCACAATGCGATCTTGCGGGGCGCCGATGACGGTGGTCGGGGTGGCCGGATTCGAACCGACGACCTTCCGCTCCCAAAGCGGACGCGCTACCAAGCTGCGCCACACCCCGTCGGTGCGACACGTAGGGTACATGTTCGCAGGCCGTACGGCCGCTGGTTATTGCGGTCGGGAGCAGGGCGCACGGGTGCACGGAGGGCCGCGGAGGCGGACGCCGGGTGGTGCCGGCGGCGCCGGGAACCGCTCGCGGCGATACGGGCGTGCGGGGGGCGCCCGGAACCCGCTACGATGCTCTTCGTGCCGCGGACCTGCGGCACGGCGCCTCCTGGGCGCTTGCGGGCGTAGCTCAATGGTAGAGCCCCAGTCTTCCAAACTGGCTACGCGGGTTCGATTCCCGTCGCCCGCTCCATGACACAGGCCCGTGGCCGGTTTCCGAACCGGCCACGGGCCTTTGCCGTATCCGCTCCGGGTCGCGCTGTGGCGATTTCCGCCCCCTCCCCCGGGCCCGTACCCGGCCCCTCGGGGCCGGACTTCCGGCAGGTGGCGGCCCCTGCCCGGCGGTACGGGGAGGCCGCCGGGCGCCGGGGTCAGAAGCCGATGCCGCTGATGCCGTCGGCGAGGGAGTCGAGGAACTCCCTGATGTCGGGGGCCATTCCGGTCGAGGCCAGGAAGAAGCCGAAGAGGACGGCCGCCAGGGCGGGTCCGGCCTTGAGCGCCCCGGAGCGCATCAGCAGGACCAGGACGATGCCCATCAGGAGCACCACGGACAGGGAAATCGCCACAGCTGATCACACTCTCGGTCGCTCGGTCTCGCGGGGGCGGGCGGGCCCGGTGGTCCGGGGTGCCGCCGCGCCTGCGGGAGATCGTGACCGGCGGCGGCGCGGTCCATGCGGATCCGGAACGGATTCGTCCGAGGGCGGAATCCGGCCGGGGGGCGAACGGCCCGTGCGGGGGCGGGCGGGCCCCAGTGGTCCCGGGGTGGGGCGGCGGTGGCGGGCGGCGGTGCGGTCCCGGCCGGGTGGCGGGTGCGGCCCCGGCCGGGTGGCGGTCTACGACCCCCTTTAGTTGCGGACATCAATCTTTTGGTAAACTAATTACTGACGGTTCCTTGACGCCCTCTTGACTCATCCCAGCCGGCCGCCGTCCCCGTCATCACCGGCCGGCGAAACCGCGAAGGATTGAGCCATCGGACACGCAGACACCCTCATCGCCATGGGCGGGGCCTTTCTGGCCGCCGCCTTCCTCGCCCGGCTCGGCGGCCGCATCGGCCTGCCGACCATTCCGCTCTTCATCCTGGCCGGGATCCTCCTGGGCCCGCACACCCCGGGCTTCGTCCTGGTCTCGGACCCGCACGACCTGGAGATGCTCTCCGCGCTCGGCCTGGTCCTCCTCCTCTTCTACCTGGGTCTCGAATTCCATCTCGACGACCTCAAGCGCGGCGGCCGCCGGATGGCGCTGGCCGGGGGGACCTATCTCGCCCTGAACGTCGGCGCCGGACTCGGCTTCGGTTTCGCCCTGGGCTGGGGCACCTCCGAGGCCCTGGTGCTCGCCGGAGTCCTCGGCATCTCCTCGTCCGCGATCGTGACGAAGGTCCTCGTCGACCTCGGCCGGCTCGGCAATCCCGAGACCAAGCCCATCCTCGGCATCATCGTGGTCGAGGACATCTTCCTCGCCCTCTACCTGGCCGCGCTCCAGCCGATCCTCTCCGGGGCGGACAGTCTGTCGGCGGCCGTGATGGACGCCGGGAAGGCGTTCGGCTTCCTGCTGCTGCTGGCGCTCGCCGCCCGGTTCGGCACCCGGGTCGTGGGCCGGCTCATCGACACCCGCGACGACGAGCTGCTCGTCATCTCCTTCCTGGGCGCCGCCGTGTTCCTGGCCGGTGTCTCCGAGTGGTTCGGGGTCGCGGACGCCATCGGCGCCTTCATGGTCGGCCTGATGCTGGGCAGTACCTCCTCCGGGGACCGGATCCGCAAGCTGGTCCATCCGCTGCGGGACGCCTTCGGCGCGATCTTCTTCTTCGCCTTCGGCCTCTCCATCGACCCGGGCGATCTGCCGACCGTCCTCTGGCCGGTGCTCGCCGCGGTCGTCCTGACCCTGGCGATGAACGTCCTCGCCGGAGTCGCCGCGGCCAGGATGTACGGCTTCGGCCCCGGCCCGGCCGCCAATATCTCCACCACCCTGCTGGCGCGCGGCGAGTTCGCGCTGATCCTCGCCACGATGGCGGCGGCCGCCGGACTCGACGACCGGCTCTCCCCGTTCATCGCGGGATACGTCCTGATCCTGGCGGTCCTCGGCCCGCTGGCGGCCGGGCAGTCCGGACTGCTGGCGAAGGTGCTCCCCGCGCGCGAACGGGCCGGCGTCGCCTGAGCGGGGCGCGCGGAGCCGTACACCCCGGAGCCGTACCACCGGGATTCCCGCGGCCGGCCGCCCTGCGGCCGGAGCCGTGAGGTCAAGAGCGGTACGGAGCGCGGCGGTTGCCCTCGGGCGGCCGCCGCGCCCGCATGTGCACCGGCGGCACCCTCCGCGCCCCCGCGCGCCCGTGCCGTCCGGGTGAGGGCCGGGATTGGGCGGTCCGGTGGCCGGACATCGTTCCCCGGTACCGGGAGATCCCGGCTCTTCGCCGCAGACCAGGAGGCTTCACCATGCGCCGTATCGCCCTCTTCGCCGCCGCCGCGCTGACCACGGGGCTGGCCCTCGCGCCGTCCGCCACCGCCTCGACCTCTCCGGCGGTGTCCGGGCCGGTGACGGCGGCCGCCGCGGCCGCGCCCGTGCACTTCTCGGGCGCCAACTGTCCGTCCAACAGCCTCTGTCTCTACCGGGACGTCAATTTCACCGGCGGGGGGATCGCCATCAGGCCGGGTGATGCCATCGGCTTCCTCGGGGACTACGGCTTCAACGATCAGCTGTCGTCGTGGTCCAACGACAGCGGAGGCACCTGCTACTGGTGGGTGGACGCCAACCGGAACGGTGCCATCCATGACATGCGGAACGGCTACCGGGTGAACCTGCCCGGGAACGAGAACGACACCGCGTCCTCGGTGCTCTGCTGAGCGCCTGACGGAACGCGCGTCACGCGCGAGCGGGGACCGGCCGCCGGGTCAACGGCGCCCGGTCCCCTTTCCCTTGTCCGCCGGGGCGGCCCGGTCACGGGCCGGGTCCGAACGGCCGAGCCGGCCCAGGGTCCAGTCCGCGCCGTCCGGGTCCAGCCCGGCTCCGGCCCGTTTGAAGAGGTACTCGGCCCGTTCGTAGCTCAGGCGCGCCCGGCCCGTCACCGGGTCCGCCCCGGCGGCGCGGGCCGGTCCCGGACGGCGGTCGGTGAGAAAGAGCGGTCCTGCGGTACGGTCGCCGATCAGCTCCGGGAGCAGCCGCGCGGCCCCCGACCGCCAGGTGATCCGGTACCGGCCGGAGCGGGCCGTGCGGTCGGCCAGGTCCAGATCGGCCACATCGAGCGCGAGTACGGCGGTGACCGGTGCCGCCGACTCGTACAGCAGCCGCCACAGCGTCCGTTCCCGCAGCGGGAGGCCGGGCCGGTGCCAGAGCGCTTCGAGTGCCTCCGGGGCGAATGGGCGGACCGCGGCGGGGGCGCCGGAGCGCCGGGGCGGTCCCTCGGCGGCGGCCGGGTCCAGCGGTACCCAGGCGGCGAAGGAGCGGAACGCCGAGCGGTGCCGGTTCCAGGTGGCGGGCGCGGCGGTCGGCCAGGCGCTCGCGAAGACCCGGGCCACGGTCTCCGGGGTGAGCCCGGCGAGGGGGAACCGCTCGCCGAGGGCGCGGCGCAGCCGGGTCAGGGTCTGGGCGTAGGAGCGGACGCCGGCGGCGCCGAGACCGCCGTGGGCGAGGAAGGCGTCGACGGCGGCACCGAGGCCGCCCGCGGAACCGGCGGACGCGGGTGCGGGACCCGTGGGGCCGGGGTCGGTGGTGCCGGAGGCCGCCGCGCGGGCCCCGGCGAGGGCCGAGGCGTCGGCGCGGCGGAGCAGGAAGGCCCGTTCCGCGGTGTTCGCGGTGAGGGCGGCGGCCCGTTCGAACTCCAGCCGGGCCTCGTCGTGGCGGCCGAGCCGGGCCAGCAGATCGCCCCGTACTCCCGGCAGCAGGTGGTAGTCGCGCAGGGCGGGATCGGCGGCGAGTGAGTCGGCGAGGGCGAGCCCGGCCGCCGGGCCGTGGGCGTGGCCGACGGCGACGGCCCGGTTGAGCCGGACGACCGGGGTGGGCAGCAGCTGGACCAGCGCGGCGTAGAGCCCGGCGATACCCGGCCAGTCGGTGTCCGCGGCGGTGGGCGCCTGGGCATGGGTGACGGCGATCGCGGCCTGGAGGACATACGGCCCCGGCGATCCGCCCGCCGTCCGCGCGGTGTCGCGGGCGCGCAGCATCGAGGCGAAGCCGCGGCGGATCAGCAGCGGGTCCCAGCGGCCGCGGTTCTGCTCGTGCAGCGGGACCGGCTCCCCGGCCGGGCCGGTGCGGGCGGCGGCGCGGGACTCCTGGATCTCCATCAGCGCGACCAGACCGTGGACTTCGGGTTCGGCGGGGGCCAGGCCCGCCAGCAGTCTGCCGAGCCGGAGGGCTTCCAGGGTGAGCCCGGGGCGGCGCAGATCGTCGCCGCCGGTGGCCGTATACCCCTCGTTGAAGATCAGATACACGACCTCCAGTACGGAGCCGAGCCGCTCGGCAAGTTCGGCGCCGGGCGGCAGTTCGAAGGGGACCCCGGCCTCGGCGAGGGTCCTCTTGGCATCGGCGATCCGGCGGGCGACGGTGGTCTCGGTGACCAGGAAGGCGCGGGCGATCTCGGCGGCGGAGAGCCCGGCGACCAGCCGGAGGGTGAGGGCGGCCCGGGCCGCGGTGGGCAGCACGGGGTGGCAGGAGAGGAACATCAGACGCAGTACGTCGTCGGCCCCGCCGGGCTCCCCGGAGGCGTCGTCGTCCGGGGCGCCGGCCCCGCCCGTACCGTCTCCGGGGCCGTCTTCAGGGCCGCCGGCGGCGGAGTCCGGGGCCGCGTCCCGGCGCTGCCGTTCCCGGGCCTCGTAGGCCAACTGCCCCTGTTTCTCCTCCAGGTTCCGGGCACGGCGGATGGTGTCGACGGCCCGCCGCCGGGCCACGGCCATCAGCCAGGCGCCCGGATTCTCCGGGACACCCGACTCCGGCCACTGTTCGAGGGCGGACACCAGGGCGTCCTGGGCGAGTTCCTCGGCCAGTCCGATATCGCGGACCAGGCGGGTGAGAGCCGCGACGATGCGCGCGGCCTCCTGCTTCCAGACCGCGCCGACGGCGCCGCGGACATCCGCCACCGTGCGCTCTCCCTCCCGCTGTTCTTTCCCGCTGCTCGTTTCGTTCGGGCCGCTCCGCCCGCCGCCGGTCAAGCCGCCGGTCAGCCGCCGAAGACCTCCTGGATGACGCTCTCGCCGTCGCCCGCGATCCGGCGGAAGCGGCGGGCCAGTTCGATCGCCTCGTCCCGGTCCCGGGCCTCGACCAGCGCAAAGCCCACGACCGCCTCCTTGGCCTCGGTGAAGGGGCCGTCGGTGATGGTGATCTCGTCGCCGGAGGAGACGACCCGGACGCCCTGCGGGGCGAGGCCGCCGGTGGCGAGCAGCGTCCCGGAGGCGGTCAGTTCCTCGATGAACGCGGCCATCTCGGTGAACAGCTTCTCGTCGGGGGCGGTGGGCTCGGCGGGGGCCTTGGTCATCATCAGGTACCGCATCGCGCTCTCGCTTTCGTTCCGGCCCGGCGTCCGATCGCCGTGCTCTGCCCAGGCATCGAACAGAGTATGCGACAGGGAACGGCGGCATTCCCTGTCGTATCGGCCGTTCGACGACGGGGTGAGAACCGAGCAGGCGGGGACGGTCCCGCCGAGGAAAGGAAGCCCGCCATGAGCGTCACCACTCCCACCGTCTCCCCGGCCGTCTCCCCCGCCGCCGCCCTTCCCGCCGACCCGGCCGTGCGGCGTACCCGGGCCCTGCTCACCGCCGGTGCCGCCGCGGGTCCGCTCTGGGCGGCCGTCTCCCTGGCCCAGGCGGTGGCACGGGACGGCTACGACATCACCCGGCACCCGCTGAGCATGCTCGCCAACGGCGGCCCCGGCTGGATCCAGATCACCAACTTCGTGGTCACCGGTCTGCTGGCGATCGCGGGTTCGGCCGGGCTGCGGCGGGCACTGCGCGGCAGGCCGGGCGGCATCTGGGCGCCCCGGCTGCTGCTGTCCTACGGTGTCGGGACGGTCCTCGCCGGGGTCTTCGTGGTGGATCCGGGCGACGGCTTCGCCGGTGCGCCCGCCGGGGTTCCGGAGACGGTCTCGGCGGCGAGCGCCGCGCATATGGCCGCCGGGTCACTCACGTTCATCAGCCTGATCGCCGCGCTGTACGTGCTCGGCCGGGCCTTCGCCCGCGGCGGTGAGCGGGGCCTTGCCGCGGTGTCCCTGGCAGCCGGTACGGCGCTGCTGGCCGGCAATGTCTGGGCGATGAGCGGGGGCGCGGGCGGTTCCCTGGCGATCGCGTCCGGCGGGATCACCGCGATGGTGTGGGCGTCGGTGATCAGCGGGCGGCTGTCCCGCGGGCTCACGGCCTGACGGCGAAAGCCGCCCGCACCCCCTCGGCGGGGAGCGTCAGGATCCGCGGCAGAGCAGCAGGAGGGCGCGGTCGTCGTTGACGTCCTTGGCGACCGCTTCGATCAGATGCCAGGCGGCGCCTTCGAAGCCGGTGGGGACATAGCGGTCGGCCTCGCCGGTCAGCCGGTCCATTCCCTCGCTGAGGTCGCGGCCCGGCGCCTCCACCAGGCCGTCGGTGAAGAGCATCAGGACGTCGCCGGGCCGCAGGGAGCCCTTCACCGGGTCGAACTGCGCCCCGTCGTAGACCCCGAGCAGCGGCCCCTCGGCGGCCTTCTCCTCCCAGATCCCGCTGCCCGCGTTGAGCTGGAGCGCCGGGAGGTGTCCGGCGGAGTACAGCTCGAAGTCGCCGGAGTCCAGGTCGAGAACGAGATGGATGGATGTGGCGAAGCCCTCGTCCCAGTCCTGGCGGAGCAGATAGCCGTTGGCGGCGGGCAGAAAGCCGTGCGGGGGCAGGGAGCCGAGGAGCCCGCCGAAGGCGCCGGAGAGCAGCAGGGCGCGGGAGGCCGCGTCCATCCCCTTGCCGGAGACATCGGTGAGGACGATCTCCAGGGTCCGGCCGCCGTTGGTGCGGGCCGCGACGACGAAGTCCCCGGAGAAGGACTGGCCGCCCGCCGGGCGCAGCGCCATCTCGCGGTGCCAGCCCTTGGGCAGCCGGGGCAGGGCGCTCTGGACCCGGATGCGTTCGCGGAGGTCGAAGAGCATGGTGCCGCCGCGCCGCCAGGGCACGCCGACCCTGGCCCGGAACTGGGCGATCAGCAGCCCGAAGAATCCGCAGGCGGCGACCACCAGCACGATGCCCGGGGTGACCCGGGCCGGGCCGTCCCCGTACGGTCCCAGGGCGAAGGACTCGACGATCAGGCCGCCCGCGCAGGCCGCGTAGAGACCGAGCAGGCTGGCGGGGCGGAGCAGCAGTGCGCCGGCCACGATCGGCAGGACCAGGGCGGCCGGGGAGAGCCACTCCGAGTTGAGGGTGGTGCCCCAGGTCAGCAGCGGGACGGTGAGCAGGAGCCCGGTGAGGGCGATGGTGTCGGAGCCGTCACCGCGGAAGTAGTCGACGGCGGATTTGCGCAGCGCGACCCGGACCCGGTGCACGGCTTTGCGCATCCGGGCCCTCATCGAAGCTGCTGCGTTGCGGTGGGCCATTGTCGTGTGACCCTATCGACCCATCGGCCGTTCGTGCAGGGGGACCCCTCAGACAATGCGTTCGAAATCGGATCGCACTGTCGACATATCGCCCGATCATCATGGCATATGACAGGACTCACTACCTGTGTCCTGTGTGACCGTTGAGGCAGCGGAAAAACCGCTGGTAGTCGAGGGTCCGCTGCGGTAGGGATGGTCGTATGACCAGTACTGAGCTTCATGTGCTGTCCGAGGCGGATTGGGACGAGTGGTACGGCGTGCTGGAGCGCGCCTTCGGGGGTGCCGGCAAGGGGGCGGAACACCGGGACGCGGTCCGCCGGATCACGGACCCGGGACGGTCCCTGGCCGTCCGGGACGGCAAGCTGATCGTGGGGACCGCCGGATCGTTCCGGTTCGAGGTGACGGTGCCCGGCGGGCGCTCGGCGACGATCGCGGGCGTCACCATGGTGAGCGTCGCGGCCACACACCGGCGGCGCGGGATCCTCGGCGCGATGATGCGCCGCCAGCTCGACGGTATGCGGGAAGCGGGCGAGGCGGTCGCCATGCTGACCGCCTCCGAGCCCGCGATCTACGGCCGCTACGGATACGGCGGGGCGAGCCGGCTCCTGCGGGCCGAGATCGACACGTCCCGGGTGGGCCTGGGACCGCTGCCGGACGGGACCGACGCGGTCCGGATACGGACGGCCCCGCCCCTGGAGGCCCTCGCGCAGTGCGAGGCCGTATACGCCCGGGCGGTACCGCAGCGGCCCGGGATGATCGCCCGGCTGCCCGGCTGGGACACCCTCCAGGTACTGGAGAACGATCCGTCCGCGCCGCTGCGCTGTGTGCTCGCGGAGACGGACGGCGAGGTCACCGGCTTCGCGCGCTACCGCAACCGCTCGGCGTGGGACGCCTCGGGCCCGTCGGGCACGGTCGAGGTCCAGGAACTGTACGCGGACGACCCCGCCTCGCGGGCGGCGCTCTGGCGCTATCTCTTCGGTATCGACCTGGCGTCGACGCTGACCAGGCACAGCCTGCCCCTCGACGATCCGCTGCTCCATCTCGTCTCGGACCAGCGGCGGTGCGGGCTGCGGCAGTGGGACGGGCTGTACGTCCGGCTGGTCGAGGCGGGCGCGGCGCTCACGGCACGGGGGTACGCGGCGCCGGTGGACGTCGTCCTGGACATCGAGGACGGGTTCTGCGACTGGAACACCGGCCGCTGGCGGCTGTCGGCCGACGCCTCGGGCGCGGTCTGCGAGCGTACGGCGGACCCGGCCGACCTGGCCCTTCCGGTACGGGCCCTGGGCGCCGCCTATCTGGGCGGGACCTCACTGGCCTCACTGGCCTCGGCCGGGCAGGTCCGGGAGCTGCGGCCGGGGGCGCTGGCCGCCGCCTCCACGGCGTTCGGCTCCGCGGCGGCGCCCTGGTATCCGCACGACTTCTGACCGTCCGGTCCCGGCGCGGCCGGGACCGCCGGAGGAGTCCGAACCCCCGTCCCGGGCCCCGGGGCGGGGGTTCAGGCGCGCTGGCAGCCGGGGCACCAGAAGAGGTTCCGGGCCGCCAGGTCCGCCGTCCGGACCGGGGTCCCGCACACATGGCAGGGGAGGTTCGCCCGGCGGTAGACGTACACCTCGCCGCCGTGGTCGTCCACCCGCGGCGCGCGCCCCATCGCCTCCGGCGTGTGCTCCGGGCGCACGGTGTCGATGCGGTTGTGCCGTACACCCTCGTGCATCAGCTCCACCAGATCCGCCCAGATCGCGTCCCACTCCGCGCGCCGCAGATCGCGCCCCGCGCGGTAGGGGTCGATACCGAGCCGGAACAGGACCTCGGCGCGGTAGACGTTGCCGACACCCGCGACGATCTTCTGGTCCAGCAGCAGGGCCGCGACGGTCGTACGGGAGCGGCTGATCCGGGCCCAGGCGCGGTCGGGGTCGCCGGAGAGCGGGTCCCCGGGCGGGCGCAGCGGGTCCGGGCCCAGCCGGTCGTGTATCGCGCCCTTCTCGGCGTCGGTGATCAGCGCGCAGGTGGTCGGTCCGCGCAGATCCGTATAGGCGCCGGGGGCGGCCAGCCGCAGCCGGACGGTGTCCAGCGGCGGGGGCAGCGGAGGCGTACCAAAGTCGACCCGGCCGAAGAGCCCGAGATGGATATGGACCCAGCCCTGGGCGCCGAAGCCGAGGAACAGGTGCTTGCCGTGCGCCTCGGTCTCCTCCAGGGGCTGCCCGTCGAGCAGCGCGGCGGCGTCGGCGAACTTCCCCTGGGGGCTGCTCACCCGGACCGGGCGGCCGGCGAACCGGTCCCGGTGGTCGGCGGCGAGCCGGTGGATCGTATGCCCCTCGGGCACGGTGCTGCTCCTCGTACGGGCGGTGGTACGGCGGCGGGGAAACGGCCGCGCCCCCGCCGGACGGCGGGGGCGCGGGGCGGGCCTACGGCTGCTGCGGGTGCCCCTCGGGGATCGGGGGGAGCTCGCCGGTCTCCTCGTAGCGCGAGAGCATCTCGATACGGCGGGTGTGCCGCTCCTCGCCGGAGTACGGCGTGTTGAGGAAGATCTCCACGAACTTGGTGGACTCCTCCACGGAGTGCATCCGGCCGCCGACGGCGATCACGTTGGCGTTGTTGTGCTCGCGGCCCAGGGCGGCCGTCTGCTCGCTCCACGCCAGCGCGGCGCGGACGCCCTTCACCTTGTTCGCGGCGATCTGCTCGCCGTTGCCGGAGCCGCCGATGACGATGCCGAGGCTGTCGGGATCGGCGGCGGTGCGCTCGGCGGCGCGCAGGCAGAAGGGCGGGTAGTCGTCGAGGGCGTCGTAGATATGGGGACCGCAGTCGACGGGCTCGTGGCCATGGGCCGTGAGCCATTCGACGAGGTGGTTCTTGAGTTCGTATCCGGCATGGTCGGAACCGAGGTACACGCGCATGGTCCGAGTGTGGCACGCACCGTGCCGCCGGACCGTGGCCGGGTACCGGCCGTACCACCGGCGCGCCTCCGCGGACCGGATGTGCCCGGATACGGACCGGGAGTGCCCGGTTACGGCGGTGCCCCGGGACCGGCCCGGGGCACCCGCGGCGGGACGGACCCGCTCAGCCCTTGCGGCCCACGAGCTTCCATGCGGCGGGCAGCGCGCCCATCGCCAGGGCCGCCTTCAGCGCGTCGCCGATCAAAAACGGGGTGAGGCCCGCGGCGACCGCCTGGGAGAGCGTCATTCCGGTGGCGAGGGCGAGATAGGGGACGCCGATCGCGTAGATGATCGCGGAGCCGAGGACCATGGCGGCCGCGGTGCGCGGGACCGAGCGGTCGGCGCCGCGGCGGGCCAGCGCGCCGACGACGGTGGCGGCCAGCAGCATGCCGAGGATGTAGCCGAAGGACGGCATGCCCCAGCCGGAGGCGCCCTCGGCGAACCACGGCATGCCCGCGATGCCCGCGACCGCGTAGAGCCCGAGGGAGAGGAAGCCGCGGCGGGCGCCGAGCGCGGTGCCGACGAGCAGTGCGGCAAAGGTCTGGCCGGAGACGGGTACCGGGGAGCCGGGGACCGGGAGGGAGATCTGGGCGGCCAGACCGGTGAGCGCGGCGCCGCCGACGACGAGCGCGATATCGCGGGTCCGGGAGGCGGGGAGCAGGTCCGCGAGGACCACGCCGGGGCGGGAGGTGAGGGTGGCAGTACTCATCGGAACTCCGGAAGGTCGGAAGGCAGGAACAGCAGAACGGCAGAACGGCAGGAACGGCAGGAAGAGAGGTGCGGGAGAGGGCCCGGGCGGCGGGAACACGGTGACCGTAACCGACGGTCCTTCACCGCCTCACCATCAGTCGCCGACAAAGGCGGACCCGAGCCGTTCATGGGGAATCCACAAAGCACCGCTTACACCCGGGGCGGCACGTGACGCTGGTCACGCCCCTAACAGGCCATCGGAGCCCCGGGGCGAGCCCTGGGTGTTCTGTAGGATCTCACCAATGGGCAGGGAACCGATCCCGTATTACCCGCGAGTAGGCGCGTGGATGCGGTGTGTGAGCCTGGTGACCGTATAGCGGACACCCGTTCCCTCTGGGCGGTACGCCCACTCAGACTGTGGCCCCTTCGACGAATCTCCCCGACCGCTACGAAGAGGGCGTCCCCATGTCCCGTACCTCCGCCCCCGCCGAACAGGCGGAACCCACCGGGCAGCCCGGCGACGGCGGCGAGCGCCGCCCGGCCGACGTCACGCTCTCCCCCGGTCTCAAGCAGCGCCATCTGTCGATGATCGCCCTCGGCGGTGTCATCGGCGCCGGACTGTTCGTCGGCTCCGGCGCGGGCATCGCCGCCGCCGGTCCGTCCATCGTCGTGGCCTACGCGCTCTCCGGGCTGCTGGTCATGCTGGTGATGCGGATGCTGGGCGAGCTGTCGGCGGCCAATCCGGCCTCCGGCTCGTTCTCCGTCCACGCCGAGCGGGCGATCGGCCCCTGGGCCGGCTTCACCGCCGGCTGGGCCTTCTGGTTCCTGCTCTGCGTCGCCGTCGGCCTGGAGGCGATCGGCGCCGCCAAGATCATGACGGGCTGGCTGCCGGGCACCCCGGAGTGGGCCTGGGTCGCCCTTTTCATGGCCGTCTTCTGTCTCACCAACCTGGCGGCGGTGAAGAACTTCGGCGAGTTCGAATTCTGGTTCGCCGCTCTGAAGGTCGGCGCGATCGTGCTCTTCCTGGTGATCGGCGGGCTCGCCATCACCGGACTGCTGCCCGGTACCGACGCGCCCGGCACCGCGAACCTCACCGGCGACGGCGGATTCATGCCCAACGGTGTCGACGGGCTGATCGTCGGCCTCCTCGCCTCCGTCTTCGCGTACGGCGGTCTGGAGACCGTGTCCATCGCCGCGGCCGAGTCCGAGCACCCGGTGCAGGGCGTGGCCAAGGCCGTCCGCACCGCGATGTGGCGCATCGCCGTCTTCTACATCGGCTCCATGGCGGTCATCGTCACCCTGGTGCCGTGGGGCGACCCCGATGTCGTCACCAAGGGCCCGTACGTCGCCACCCTCGACCATCTGGGCATCCCGGCCGCCGACCAGATCATGAACGTGGTCGTGCTGATCGCCCTGCTCTCCGCGATGAACGCCAATATCTACGGCGCCTCCCGGATGGCCTGCTCGCTGGTCGCCCGCGGCCAGGGCCCGGCGGCACTGGGCCGCACCACACGCAACGGGGTCCCGCGGTACGCCGTCCTCGCCTCCTCCGTCTTCGGCTTCGGCTGCGTCCTGCTGAGCTACTGGCGGCCCGACGACGTCTTCATGTGGCTGCTGAAGATGATCGGCGCGATCATCCTGGTCGTGTGGATCTTCATCGCCGTGTCGCAGCTGGTGCTGCGCCGCCGCACCGAGCGGGAGGACCCGTCCAAGCTGGTGGTGCGGATGTGGGCGTACCCCTATCTGACCTGGCTGGCGCTGGCCGGAATGGTCGCCGTCTTCCTGCTGATGGCCCGGGAGCCGGAGACCCGCAACCAGCTCTACTACACCGGTGGACTGATCGCCGCGCTCGCGGCCGTCGGCTACGCACGGCAGCGGTCCGCACGCACCGAGCGATAGTCCCGCACACGGGATTGACGCTGCGCCCCCGCCGTTCCAAGCTCGGATCCCATCGGCGGATCGCCGGGACCGGCCCCGCGCGCCGGTGGACGGCGGTCCCCGAGCGACGATCGGCGGACGGCCCGGGCGGCCGGGAGACCGGGCCGGGAACGGTGGGCCCGCGCCGCCATCCGCGGAGGCGATGCATGAGAGTCCTGGCTGCCGGTGACCACTTCGTCCGCAACGCCCTGATCGCGGAGGCCCTCCGGCGCGATCTGGCCGACGCGGCGGCGCTCGACCTCAGCGAACTGACCCTGCCCTGGCCACTGGAGCCCTTCGGGGCGGTCGGCGAGGTGGAGGAGGCCAGCGACAGCGAGGACGCGCTGATCGCCGCGCTGGACGGAATCGAAGTGTGCGTCACGCAGATGGCGCCCTTCACCGAACGGGTGCTGGACGCCGCGCCCGCGCTCCGGCTGATCGCGGTCTGCCGGAGCTGGCCCGTCAACGTCAATACGGCGGCGGCGCGGGCGCGGGGCGTCCGGGTGGTCTGCGCGCCCGGCCGCAACGCCGCCGCGACCGCGGAGTTCACCCTCGGGATGATGCTCTGCGCCATGCGCCGCATCCCCGAGGCGCACAACTCCCTCACCGCGAAGGGCCACTGGGACGGCTCCTGCTATACGTACGAGCACAGCGGTACGGAGCTGGAGGACACCGCCGTCGGCGTCGTCGGGCACGGGGCGGTCGGCAGCCGGGTCGCCCGGGTGCTGGGCGCCTTCGGCTCCACGGTCTCGGTCTACGACCCCTATGTGCGCGGCGATGTCCACGGCACCCGGACGGCCTCCCTGGAGGCGCTGCTGGTCCGCTCGCGGGTACTGACGCTGCACGCCCGGCTCACCCCCGAGACCCGCGGCATGATCGGGCCGCACGAACTCTCCCTGATGCCGCGCGGCGCGGTCCTGGTCAACACGGCCCGCGGGGCCATCGTGGACACCGAGGCCCTCTGCGACGCCCTCGACAGCGGACACCTCGCGGCGGCCGCCCTCGACGTCTACGAGGAGGAACCGCCGCGTCCGGGATCCCGGCTCTTCGCCACGCCCAATCTGGTGCTGACACCGCATGTGGGCGGGGCGAGCCGGGAAGTCGCCCGGAAGGCCGCGACGTTCATCGCCGCGGAGATCCGCCGCTACGCCGTCGGGCGCGGCTGACCGCCGCCCGCGGAAGCCGGGTGCGGCCGACCGCCGCCCGCGCCAGGAGCCCCCGGGTCCGCCCCCCGGGGGCTCCGGCGCGTCCGGGGTGTCCCGCCATGCTCGGGGGGTCCCGGCGCATCCCCGGGGGTCCGGCCCGCCCGGGGGTCCCGGCACGTCCCCGGCAGGGAGCTCCGCGTGCCCGGCCGGGGCTCCGGACAGGCCCATGCGCAAGCCCCCGGACGGCCGTGCTCCGCCCCTGGCAGGAGGGCTACCCACCCTCCGGACTAGGACCAAGGCATGACCGTGAGTCGGCTGTTCCCGCTGATAGCGTGCAGGTGCATAGGATGTGCAATAAGCGTCACCCGGAGGGACCGGACATCATGGCCATCTACACGCTTCCCGAGCTGCCTTACGACTACGCGGCTCTTGAGCCTGTCATCAGCCCGGAAATCATCGAGCTGCACCACGACAAGCACCACGCCGCCTACGTCAAGGGCGCCAACGACACCCTGGAGCAGCTCGCCGAGGCGCGGGACAAGGACGCCTGGGGAGCGATCAACGGGCTGGAGAAGAACCTCGCGTTCCACCTCTCCGGCCATATCCTCCACAGCATCTACTGGCACAACATGACCGGCGACGGCGGCGGCGAGCCGCTGGACAAGGACGGCGTCGGCGAGCTGGCGGACGCCATCGCCGAGTCCTTCGGGTCGTTCGACAAGTTCAAGGCCCAGCTGACCAAGGCGTCCGCGACCACCCAGGGCTCCGGCTGGGGTGTGCTCGCCTACGAGCCGGTCAGCCGCCGTCTGATCGTGGAGCAGGTCTACGACCACCAGGGCAACGTCGGCCAGGGCTCGGTGCCGATCCTGGTCTTCGACGCCTGGGAGCACGCCTTCTACCTCCAGTACAAGAACCAGAAGGTGGACTTCATCGAGGCGATGTGGCGCGTCGTCAACTGGCAGGACGTCGCCAAGCGCTTCGAGCAGGCCAAGGAGCGCACCCCGCTGATCGCCCCCTGACCCGGCGCGGCCGGGGCGGGAGCCCCGGCCGTCACCCGTCGTCCTGCTCGTGATCGTCTTCTCAACCTTCACGTGTGGGCGGAATGAAGAAGGACCCCCGTGAGGACGTGACTCGCGGGGGTCCTTCCGTTCGTCCCGGCTACTGGCATGCCGCCGGACGGCTGCCGGTCCGGCGGGCCGGGTTGCTCAGAGGTTGGAGAAGTCGGGCTCCGCCGTACGGGTGCGCTTGATTTCGAAGAAGCCCGGGGTGGACGCCACCAGCAGGGTGCCGTCCCAGAGCCGGGCCGCCGCCTCGCCCTGCGGCGCGGGGGTCACGACCGGGCCGAAGAAGGCGATCTGCTCGCCGTCGGCGCCGGGGACGGCGATGACCGGGGTGCCGACCTCCTGGCCGACCTTGTCGATGCCCTCCTGGTGGGAGGCGCGCAGCTCGGTGTCGTAGGTGTCCCGGTCGGCGTACTCGACCAGTCCGGCGGGGAGCCCCACCTCCGCCAGCGCCTCGGCGATCGCCTCCCGGGACGGGCCCTGTCCCTCGTTGTGGAAGCGGGTGCCCAGGGCGGTGTACAGCGGGCCGGTGTACGCGTCGCCGTGGAGCTGCTGGGCCGCGATCACCACCCGGACGGGCCCCCAGGCCTGCTTCAGACCCTCGCGGTACTCCTCGGGCAGCTGGTCCAGCTTGTCCTCGTTCAGTACGGCCAGGCTCATCACATGCCAGCGGACCTCCACGTCCCGGACCTTCTCCACCTCCACCATCCAGCGCGAGGTCATCCAGGCCCAGGGGCAGAGCGGGTCGAACCAGAAGTCCGCGGGGGTCCTGCCGTTGTCAGACATGTCTCTCCTCGAGGGGAACCGTTGCCGTTCGGACGCTCCTTCGAACAACAGGCGAGGTGACCGGCCGATTCCCCCCGTCCGGCCTCCGGAGGCGCATGGGAGGATCGGGCCGTTGAGCCGAGAGACGAAGGAGTGCCCGTGCCGGGTGAGAATCTGTCCCGCGACGAGGCCCGCGAGCGGGCCGAGCTGCTGTCGGTCGACGGGTACGAGGTGGCCCTCGACGTGACGTCCGCGACCGCGACCGCGGAAACGACTACGGACGCGACCGCCGCCGGGCCGCTGACCTTCCGGTCCGTGACGACGATCCGCTTCCGTTCCGCCCGGCCGGGCGCCGACAGCTTCGCGGATCTGCTGGCGCCCTCCGTGACCGCCGTGACCCTCAACGGGCGGGAGCTGGACCCGGCCGAGGTCTTCGACGGCTCCCGGATCAGGCTCGACGGCCTGGCCGAGGAGAATGTGCTGGTCGTGGACGCGCAGTGTGCGTACAGCCGGACGGGCGAGGGGCTGCACCGCTTCGTCGACCCGGAGGACGGCGAGGTGTACCTGTACACCCAGTACGAGCCCGCCGACGCCCGCCGGGTGTTCGCCAACTTCGAGCAGCCCGATCTCAAGGCGCCGTTCCGGTTCGAGGTGACCGCGCCCGAGGGCTGGACGGTGTGGAGCAACGGCGCCGGGGAGCGGGACGCTGCGGACGGGGTGTGGCGGTTCGCCGAGACCCGGCCGATCTCCACGTACATCACCGCGGTCGTCGCCGGTCCCTACCACTACGAGACCGACCTCTACACCCGGACGCTGGACGACGGCACCGTGCTGGAGATCCCGCTGGGCGCGATGTGCCGCAAGGGCCTGGCCCGGCACTTCGACGCGGACGACGTCTTCCTCGTCACCAAGCAGGGGCTGGACTTCTTCCACGACCGCTTCGACTACCCGTACCCGTTCGGCAAGTACGACCAGGCGTTCGTGCCCGAGTACAACATCGGCGCGATGGAGAACCCGGGCTGTGTCACCTTCCGGGAGGAGTTCATCTTCCGGGGCAAGGTGACCCGGGCGGCGTACGAACGCCGGGCCAATGTGATCCTGCACGAGATGGCCCATATGTGGTTCGGCGACCTGGTCACCATGGTCTGGTGGGACGACCTGTGGCTGAAGGAGTCCTTCGCGGACTTCATGGGCTCGTACGCGATGGTCGGCGCGACCCGCTTCACCAACGGCTGGACCACCTTCGCGAACAACCGCAAGGCGTGGGCGTACCGTGCCGACCAGATGCCGTCGACGCACCCGGTCACCGCGGACATCCGCGATCTGGAGGACGCCAAGCTCAACTTCGACGGCATCACCTACGCCAAGGGCGCGAGCGTTCTGAAGCAGCTGGTGGCGTACGTCGGAGAGGACGCGTTCCTGGAGGGCGCCCGGCGCTACTTCAAGCGGCACGCGTACGGGAACACCCGGCTGGCGGATCTGCTGTCGGTGCTGGAGGAGGTCTCCGGCCGGGATATGACCGCCTGGTCGCGGGCCTGGCTCCAGACCGCCGGTGTGAACTCCCTGACCCCGATGGTCACCCATGACGCGGCCGGCCGGATCACCGAGCTGGCGATCGTCCAGGACCCGGGCAACGGGGTCCCCGGCGGGGAGGGCGTGCTGCGGCCGCACCGGATCGCCGTGGGCCTCTACCGGCACGAGGGCGGGGAGCTGGTCCGGTACGCCTCCGCCGAAGCGGACGTCACCGGCGCCCGGACCGTGGTGCCCGGTCTGGTGGGGGCCGAGCGGCCCGCGCTGGTCCTGGTCAACGACGAGGACCTGACGTACTGCAAGATCCGCTTCGACGAGGGGTCGCTGGACACGCTCCGGGCGCACCTCGGCGATGTGAACGACCCGCTGGCACGGGCCCTGTGCTGGTCGGCCCTGTGGAACCTGACCCGCGACGCGCTGATGCCCGCACGGGACTTCGTGGACCTGGTGCTGCGGTTCGCCGGGCGCGAGACCGATATCGGGGTGCTGCAGATGCTGCACGCCTGGGCCCGGATCGCCCTGGTCCACTACGCGGCGCCGGAGTGGCGCGCGGAGGGCGGGAAGCTGCTGGCCCAGGGGGCACTGCGGGAGCTGCGGCTCGCCGAGCCGGGCGGTCAGCACCAGCTGACCTGGGCGCGGTTCTTCGCGACCGTCGCGGATACCCCGTCGGATCTGCAGCTGCTGTCGGGGCTGCTGGACGGCACCGCGAAGATCGACGGCCTGGACGTCGACCAGGAGCTGCGCTGGGCCTTCCTGGAGCCGCTGGCCGCGCACGGCGTCGCCGACGCGGACGCGCTCGGTGCGGAGCTGGCGCGCGACGACACCGCGTCGGGGACCCGGCACCATGTCCGGTGCCTGGCGGCACGGCCGTCCGCGGAGGTCAAGGACCTGGCCTGGGAGCGGGTCGTCGAGTCCGACGAGCTGTCCAACGCGCTGGTGGAGGCGACGATCTCCGGCTTCGCGCAGTCGGGGCAGCGGGAGCTGCTGGCGCCGTACGCGCCGAAGTACTTCGATGCCGTCGAGCGGGTGTGGAGCGAGCGGTCCATCCAGATCGGGATGAGCATCGTCTCGGGGCTGTTCCCCGCGTTCCAGGGGGAGTCGGCGAAGGCGGCGGCGGAGCGGTGGCTGGCGGAGCGGGCGGATGCGGCGCCGGCCCTGCGGCGGCTGGTCCTGGAGGCCCACGACGACCTGACCCGCGCCCTCCGCGCCCAGTCCCGGGACGCCTCCCGATAGCCCGGCGCCTCTCCCCGACGGGGCCTTGCCCGGCCAGGATGCCCGGGGGCGGGGGCCTTGCCCGGACAAGGTCCCGGGGGCGGTGGCGGCGGGCGGCACCTCCGGGCCGGCCGGGCCGCCTCGCCCGCCCGCCCCGGGGTACCTCCGAGCGGCCTTGCCCGGGGCGGGCCGGGGAACCACCGTTGTGGGCAACCGTTCCGCAGGGCGGAACGGGTGGGCACAACCCACAAGCGCCCGCCCGCGCCAAGGGCCCCTCGCCCCGAGCAGCCCGGCGCGGGCAGCCGGGCGGGGCCGGGGCCTTGGGCGTGGCGCACCGGAAAAGTGACCGCGCCGCGGGGCGTTGTGCCCACCCGTTCCGCCCACGGAACGCCTGCCCACAACGCGGCGGCGGCCACCCCCGCGGGTGCCCGAGGCCCGACCGGGCCCACGGACGACAGCCTGCCGGAACGGTGGCCGCGCATGGTCACGGGCACTTGGGGCGGAACCCACCGGAACGGTCACCGCACCCGGTCGTGGGCACCCCCGGGCGGAGCCCGTCTCGTGGGGACTTTAGGGCGGCGGCGTGTCAGGTTGTCGACGGGGGTGTAACAGGGGTTATCGCCCGCCGACAGCCCGGGCATCCCCTCCGCATGAACCCCGACGCGCCCCTCCCCCAGGCCCCGTCCCCGGCCCTCGCCACCACCTACGCCCCCGGCCGCGCCGACGACGTCCGCGACCGTGTCCTGTCCGCCGCCCAGCTGCGGGAGCGCGGTGTCGGAGGCGCACGGCTCGCCGCCCGGTGCCGGGCCGGCGGCCCGTGGCAGGCGCTGCTGCCCGGGGTGTACCTGCTGCGCCGGGGCGTTCCGACGAGTGAGGAGCGGCTGCGCGGCGCTCTGTTGTACGCCGGGCGGCCCGTCACCCCGCAGCATCCCGCCGTACCGGAGCCGGAGCCGTACTCCCGGGTCACCGCCGTACTCACCGGCCTCGCCGCCCTCGCCCTGCACGGGTTCGCCACCGTGCCGCCGCTGCGCGAGCTGGACCGGATCGACGTGCTCGTGCCGCGGACCCGCCGGCTGCGCTCGACCGGCTTCGCCAGGATCGTCCGGGCGGGCTCGGTACCGGAGCCGCAGTACGTCACGGGGCTGCCCGTGGCACCGGTGGTCCGCGCGGTCGCGGACGCCGTCGCGGAGCTGGTCGATCCCGTCGCCGTACGCCTGCTGGTGACGGAGGCGGTCGGCGGCGGGCACTGTGATCCGGCCACCCTGGTCGCGGAGCTGGACCGGACGGGTGCTCTGCGCCGCCCGCCCGTCGCGGGTGCGGTGGACGCGCTGCTGGCCGAGGGCAGGTCCCGCGCCGAGGAGCGGCTCTATGCGCTGGTGTACGCGTACGCGCTGCCGGACCCGCTGTGGAACGTGGACCTGAAGCTCCCCGGCGGCACTCCGCTCGGCCGGGTCGACGCCTACTGGCCGGAGCAGTGCGTGGCGGTGGTCCTGACCGTCCCGGAGTACGGCGTACCCGGAACCGGAACCGCCCCCGGAGCCGGTTCCGAGGCCGGAGCCGGCCCCGGCGGGCGGCCGCCGGGCGGCTGTGCCGCGCGCAGCGATCATCTGGAGCAGCTCGGCGTCACCGTCGTCCTCATGACGCCACGGGACCTGCGGGACCGGCCGGACGAGCAGGCGGCCGCGGTACGGACGTCCCTGCTGGCGGCGCTGGACCGCGACCCCCCGGCGTATGTGGTGGTCCTCCCCCACTGAGCCTCGCCGCTCCGGGCGCGGAAGGCCCGGGCACCGGAGGCCCGGACACCCGCGTGCCGGCACCGGGCCGCGGCGCGCCGGCCATGGACCGTGGGGCCGGAGAGCACCGGTTCACGGACGCCCGACCCCCGACCCCGCCGCCCCGCGGGGCGCGCGCGGCCCGGCCGCCTCTAGCGGGCGGCGTAGGCGGCGAGGAACACGCGGGCGCCCTCGTCCGCCAGCCGTTCCAGTTCGGCCGCGGGCCGGATGTCGTCGCCGGCGAAGAACATGGCGCGGTCCATGGGGACGGCCAGGACGAGCCAGGCGAAGTGCCGGGCGGCGAGCAGCGGATCGTCCAGCCTCAGCAGCCCGCGGCCCGCGAGGTGCTCGAAGCAGGAGGCCAGTGCGGCGATGGTCCGTTCGGGCGCGCGCCGGTAGTAGTCGGCCGCCACATCGGGGAACCGGCCGGCCTCCGCGATGAGCAGCCTGCGCAGTTGCAGCCCTCTGGGCTCGATGACGGTGACGATGTAATGCCGGGCCAGTCCGGTCAGATCCCGGTCGAGGTCGTCCGTGTCCCGCAGGGCCTCGACGACCTCGACGAACGGGCCGACCTTGCTGCTGGCGTTGGTGATGATGGCGCCGAACAGCGTCTCCTTGTCCGCGAAGTGCTTGTACACGGTCTGCTTGGACACCGCGGCCGTCGCGGCGATCTCGTCCATGCTGGTGCCCGGGTATCCCTTGCGCAGGAACAGCCCGGTGGCCGCCTCCATGATCGCCTTGTGTTTGCGGGCGGACCGGCCGTCCTCGGGTCCTTGCATACGAGCCTCCTGAATTCTCCCTCGAAGAGTACTGGACTGACCAGTACTCGTCTGAGTACTGTACGGTCCAGTACCGGCCCCGGGAAACCCCGGGCGCCGCCATCAGACGGAGGAGATTGGTCATGACGGTCGAAGGACGCAAAATCGTGGCGGGCCTGTTCGTATCGCTGGACGGCGTGGCGGAAGCGCCGGAGGAGTGGCACTTCCCGTATCTGAACGACGAGATGGGCGCGGCCCTCGCCGGAATGCAGGCCGGAGCGGACACGCTGCTGATGGGGCGGCTGACCTACGAGACGTTCGCCGCGTCCTGGCCGAAGCGGCGCGGCCCGATGGCGGACGCGCTCAACGGCATCCGCAAGCTGGTCGCCTCGACCACGCTGACCGAGGCCCACTGGAACAACACCACCGTCATCGACGGCGACCTCATTGCCTTCCTCAAGGACCTCAAGCAGCAGCCGGGCGCGAACATCAACCTCTCCGGCAGCATCTCCCTGACCCGCACCCTCCTGGAAGCGGGCCTGCTCGACGAACTGCGGCTCCTGGTGCACCCGATCGTGCTGGGCAGCGGCAAGCGCCTGTTCCCCGGGGACGCGGGCCGGGTCCCGCTGCGGCTCACCGCCTCGAACACCTTCTCCACCGGCGTACTGGACCTGACCTACCAGCCCGCCTGAGCCGCCCGGCCACGGGGCCGGGTCCGACCCGGACCCGGCCCGGCCACGGCCACCGACCGTCGACGATCGCCCACCGGAAAGAGGGACCCCATGTCGTTCCAGGCATATCTGGACACCATCGAGACCAAGACCGGACTGACCCCCCGCGCCTTCATCGCCCTGGCCCAGGAGCGCGGCTTCGACGCCCCGGCCACCAAGGCGGGCACCATCCTCGCCTGGCTGAAGGAGGATTACGGCCTGGGGCGCGGCCACGGCATGGCGCTGGTCCACGTCATCAAGCACGGCCCCCGCATCGATGCCAAGCACGTCGGCACCACCGGCTCGCACCGCGACGACTCCGACACCCTCTGGCTCGACGGCAAGGCGACCCGCCCTTCCTGACCGCGGCACGCGGCGGCGAGGACATGTCCCGACGGACGTTCCGACGGACGTTCGACGGACGTCCGGAGCGCCGCCGGCCCGTCGCCCCGAGCACCCGGGTGCTCGGGGCGTCGGCATGCCACGGTGCCCAATCGGCCAGTCACACCATCCGTCCCGGGCGCCCCGCGCGTCGGCGCATGTCGCGCGTACCGCACCACACCGTGCGCTAACTCCCCTTCTGCACCTCCTTGTACGCCTTGACTGCGCCTCCCTGAGGGCGGTTTTCTGCCATGGTCACATCACAATTCCGCGCGGGCTCTCCCCAAACCCCCGCTCCGTACGAAAGGCTGAGCGGTCGTCCGGCACCGAATTCCGGACCGCTGCACGACCGCTCCACGACCACGGCACCACCACCGCACCACCCCTGCATCACCCCCCGCACCACCGCTGCACAGCAGCACCTCAGGGAAACCGTTCATTCACCAACAGGGATGCCGATGACCCCCGAAACCCAGAGCCCCATAACCGGAGGCTCCCCCACCCGGCGCAGACGCGTGGCCCGGATCGCCGCCGCCGCGTCGCTCGTGACCGCTCTGGTCGCCGCCGGTACCGCTCCGGCCCTCGCGACCTCGCCCGCCGACGACCCCGGCGCGGGCACGGCGAGCGGCGCGAAGCCGGTACCGGCCGCCGACAAGAAGCTCGGCTCGGCCGATGCCGAACTCCTCGCCGAGGCACAGGCCAAGGGCGAGAAGCAGGTCACCGTCATGGTCGCCACCGCCCCCGGTGCGACCGAGGCGGTCGCCGCCCAGCTCGGTGCCGTCGACGGCGCCGCAGTCGGCAAGACGTACGACGCCCTCGGCTATGTCCGGGCCACGCTCCCCACCGCGAAGGCGGAGAGCGCCCTCAAGACGGCCGCCAAGCTCCCCAGCGTGCATGGCATCGACCTCCGCCACGAGGTGAAGCTCGACGACCCGACGCCGGCCGCGGACACCGTCAAGGCGGCCGCCGGCGCCACCGGCAAGCAGGTCCGCAGCTACCCGGCGCCCGACGCGAACACCCCCGCGAAGAACCCGTACAACCCGTCCTTCGAGACGGGCGCCGTGGACTTCGTGAAGAAGAACCCGACGTACGACGGCCGCGGGATCACCATCGGCATCCTCGACTCCGGCGTCGACATCGCGCACCCCGCGCTCCAGAAGACCACCACGGGCGAGCGCAAGATCGTCGACTGGGTCACCGCCACCGACCCCGTCATCGACGGCGACGGCACCTGGCGCCAGATGCGGCTGGAGGTCGCGGGACCGTCGTTCACGGTCAACAGCCGTGCCTACACCGCGCCCGCCGGGACCTACCGGTTCAACATCTTCGCCGAGGCGGTCACCCGCAACGGCGATATGGCCGGCGACCTCAACCGCGACGGCGACACCACCGACACCTGGGCGATGCTGTACGACGCGGCCGCCGGGACCGTCCGGGTGGACCTGAACAACAACGCCGACTTCACCGACGACACGCCGATGAAGCAGTACAAGGACGGCTTCCAGATCGGCTACTTCGGTCAGGACGACCCGTCGACCCCGATCGCCGAGCGCATCCCGTTCGTGATCGAACTGCGCAAGGACGTCGTCTACAACCCGTCCACCGGCGCCAAGGCCGACTACGCGAGCATCGGCATCATCGAGGGCTCGCACGGCTCGCACGTCGCGGGCATCACCGCCGCCAACGGCCTGTTCGGCGGGAAGATGAACGGTGCCGCCCCCGGCGCCAAGCTGGTCTCCTCCCGCGCCTGCTCCTGGAGCGGCGGCTGCACCAACATCGCGCTCACCGAGGGCCTCGCCGATCTGGTGATCAACCGGGGCGTGGACATCGTCAACATCTCCATCGGCGGTCTCCCGGCGCTCAACGACGGCAACAACGCCCGCTCGGAGCTGTACAACCGGCTGATCGACACCTACGGCGTCCAGCTGGTGATCTCCGCGGGCAACGACGGTCCCGGCACCAACACCCTGGGCGACCCGGGCGTCGCCGACAAGGCGATCTCCGTCGGCGCGTCCATCTCCAAGGAGAGCTGGGCGGCCAACTACGGCTCCCTGGTGACGAAGAAGTACCAGATGATGCCGTTCTCGTCGCGCGGCCCGCGGGAGGACGGCGGCTTCACGCCGACCGTCACCGGCCCCGGCTCGGCGATCCAGACCACCCAGACCTGGTCGCCCGGCGGCCCGGTCCGCGAGGCGGGCTACGCGCTGCCGCCCGGCTACTCGATGATCCAGGGCACCTCGATGTCCTCGCCGCAGGTCGCGGGCGCGGGCGCGCTGCTGCTGTCGGCCGCCAAGCAGCGCGGCATCGACCTCACCCCGGCCAAGCTGCGGACCGCCCTCACCAGCACCGCGGACCGGATCCCCGGGGTCAAGGCGCACGAGCAGGGCGCCGGTCTGATCGACACCGTCGACGCGTGGAAGTCCATCAAGGACGGCGTCGCCGCCCATGAGTACACCGTCAAGGCCCCGGTCGACACCGCGATCGACTTCGCGCTGAAGACCCCCGGCTTCGGTACCGGTCTCTACGACCGCGAGGGCGGCCTCAAGGCCGGCCAGTCGAAGACGTACGACATCACCGTCACCCGGACCACCGGCCCGGACCGTGCCGTCTGGCACGAGCTGGACTGGCGGAACAACGACGGCACCTTCCGGCTGCTGACCGGCGACCGGGTGCGGCTGCCGCTGAACCAGCCGGTCACCGTGACCGTGCAGGCCAGGCCCCGGACGGACGGCGTCCACAGCGCCATCCTGGAGGCGGACGACCCGCGCACCGAGGGCATCGACAAGCAGATCATGTCGACCGTCGTGGTCTCCACGCCGCTGGCGGCCCCCTCGTACGCCTTCTCGGCGTCCGGCTCGGTGGAGCGCAACAGCCACCGCTCGTACTTCATCACCGTCCCCGAGGGCGCGAAGACCCTGGAGGTCGCGCTCGGCGGACTGGCGAAGGACAGCCAGACCCGGTTCATCTCCATCCACCCGTACGGGGTGCAGATGGAGGACAGCGCCACGATCTACTGCTACCCGAACTACCCGAACCCGTCCAACACCTGCCGCCCCGACGTGCGCTCGTACGACGAGCCGGCGCCGGGCGTCTGGGAGATCGAGGTCGAGTCGCGGCGGACCTCGCCGCTGCTGAACAACCCGTACCAGCTGGACGTCACCCTGCTGGGCGCCGACTTCACCCCGGCGGTGCAGACGCTGCCCGAGGTCAAGGTCGGCACCCCGGCGCCGGTCCAGTGGCAGGTCACCAACAAGATCGCGCCGATCGACGGACGGCTCGCGGGCGGCTCCCTGGGCTCCGCCAAGGTGACCCGGCCGACCATCGCCAAGGGTGAGCTCCAGCAGACCACCGTGGTGATCGGCGAGGGCGTCGAGCGGCTCGACGTCGCCATCGGCAACACCTCCGACCGGAACGCCGACCTGGACCTGATGGTCTACAACCAGGCGGGCGCCCGGGTCGCGATGTCCGCGGACGCGGACTCCGAGGAGGCCGTGAGCCTGGAGAAGCCCGCGCCGGGCACGTACCGGATCGTGGTGGACGGCTACGAGGTCGGCCCGTCCGGCACCCAGTACGACTACCGGGACGTCTTCTTCGCCCCGGGCCTCGGCAGGATCCAGGTCGACGAGAACCGGCAGATCAAGCTCGGCACCGGTGAGTCGGCGCAGGTCGCCGCAGAGGTCGTGGTGGCCGGAGCGGCTCCCGAGGGGCGTCAGTTCTTCGGTGACGTACGGCTGGTGAACACCCGCGGCACCGCGGCGGGCACCGGCAGTGTGGTGATCGGACAGGTCGTCCCGTAACCGGGAGGTCCTGAAGGAAGGGGTACGCCCGGAGCTCCGGGCCCCCTTCCGAACCGCACCGGCGTACCCACGCCGGGTGTATTGTCCGGCCGCGGCCCTGGTCAGAGGCCGCGGCCGGACGGTACGGAGGGGGCGGGCGTCCTGACGGGCGCCCGCCCCGCTCCTTTTCCGGGGGTCCCCCGTTTTCCCCCGTGCCCCGTGTTTCCCCCGTGGGGTCCCCCGTTTCCCCCGTTCCCGGCCGCCCGGTTCCGGCTCAGCCCCTTCCCGGGCAGTCGAGTTCCTGTGTCGCCGCCTCCAGCAGCCCCTGGTCCACCCAGTCACGTTCGGAGGCGACGTCCGACCCCACGTAGTAGTGACTCGGTTCCCGGTCGTGGTCGGCCCGCCCCATGATCACGAGCAGGCGGGTCCCGACCGTGACGTTCTCGGCTTCCGCGGGAAGCCGGAACTGATCCCGCGCCGGGCCGCGCGCGGGTTTGAGATAGGTGTCGATGTCGAGGGTGACCGTCAGCCATGCGGCCGGACCCCGCTCCACCCGGGCCACGGCCCCCTCCACGATGAGGCTGGAGCAGGCCACCATCTCGCCCGGGGAGAGCCGTACGGAGCCGGTGGCACCGTCGGCGCTCCGGGCGGAGTCCTTCGCCGCCGACATCGAGGACGGGTGCGCCACGTAGTACTGGATGAGCGCGAAGGCCCCGACCAGGGAGGCCAGCGCGGCGAAGGAGGCGGCGAGCACCAGCAGCGGGCGACGCCGGCGACGGCCCCCCGGGGCAGCCACCGGCAGTACGGTGTCCGGCACCTCCTCCCGCACCCACCACTGCCGGGGCGGCTGCTCCCGGGCCGGCTCGTCGGCAGCAGGGACGGTCCGGGACCGCGCCCCGGGTTCCGCCCCCGGCCCGGTCGGCGCTGTGGACTCCGGATCCGGATCCGGCTCCGGCCCGGGCTCCGCCGGGGCCGTCGCCAGCGCGTCCCCGATCAGCTTGAGCTGCTCGCCGAGCACCGCCATATCCCGCGCCGCGCTCTCCGCCGCGGGGTCCCCCTCCCGTACCGGCTCCCCCATCAGGACGGCCATCAGGGCATCGCTCCCGGC
>NZ_JBSFNQ010000060.1:0-47795 GCF_053981115.1 Streptomyces sp. NPDC003691
GACCGGTACCGCCCAGCACGGTGAGAAGAATTCCAAGCGCCCCTACGCCTGGTTCATCTCGACTCCGGCCACACGGCCCGCCGGACGGCTCACGGCACACCGGCACACGGCACACGGGGCGGGCGGCGCCCCGGGCCCGGCCCCGTCAGTCCGCGCCCAGCGCGACCGTCGGCCGCAGCCGCGACGCCCGTACCGCGGGATAGAGCCCCGCCAGTACGCCGATGAGCAGCGTCGCGCCGAAACCGGCCGCCACGGACCACGGCGGCACCACCGCGGTCCACCCCTGCACCAGGGCGAAGCCGTACGTCACCGCGGTACCGAGGGCGGCGCCCACCGCCCCGCCCAGCGCCGACAGCAGCAGGGACTCCGTCAGGAACTGGAGCCGGATCGCGTTCCGGGTGGCACCGAGGGCCCGCCGCAGCCCGATCTCCCGCCGCCGTTCCAGCACCGAGACCACCATGGTGTTGGCCACCCCGACCCCGCCGACCAGCAGGGCCACCGCGCCCAGCCCCAGCATCAGGGTGGTCAGGCCCCGGTCGGCGGCCGCCTTCGCCGCGAGGGCGTCCGAGGGCCGGGAGACCTTGACGGCCCCCGGGTTGCCGGGGCTGACCGTCCGGGCCAGTACGGCGCGGACGTCCTCCACCGCACGGTCCGGTGAACGCTCGAAGACCATGGTGGGGCGTCCGTCGAAGCCGAGGTACCGCTCGGCGGCGGGGAAGCCGACCAGGGCCACCCGGTCCAGCGTCGGCACCAGCTCCACGGGCTCCAGAATGCCGACCACGACGACGTCCACATCGTTCATCACGATCCGCTCGCCCGGCGCCACCACCCCCAGCCGCCGGGCGGCGACCGAGCCCAGGACCGTCACCGGCAGCCGTTCGTTCGCCCGGTTCAGCCAGACGCCCTCGGCGGTCCGCGCGTTCAAGGCGGTCAGCAGGTCCGTCCGGGCCGCCTGGGCCGTGACCCCCGGAGTCCGCTCCTCCGGTACGACGTCGCTGCGCCGGACCCGGGCGTCCAGATCGGCGGTGGCCGTGGCGTGCCGTACGGGCCCGATCCGCTCGACCATCGCCACCGCGGCCTCGGGCAGCCGGGCCGGCCGGCCCTGCGCGTCCTGCCCCGCCTCGACGGTGAGCAGATTGGTGCCCAGCCGGTCGAGCCGGGCCATCAGGTCTGCCCTGCTGGAGTGGGAGAGCCCGACCACGGAGACCATCGTGGCGATCCCGATGGCGATCCCGAGTGCCGACAGGGCGACCCGGGCACGGCGGGCCCGCAGCCCCACCGCGCCCAGGGCGACGACGTCCCGCAGCGGCAGCCGCGCGGGCCGCAGCCGCGGCCGCGGGCGGTCCGGGGCGCTCATCGGGCCACCGTCCCCGGGGTGCGCGAGTCGTCCACCACGGCACCGTCCCGGAACCGCACCCGGCGCGGCAGCGAGTCCGCGATCTCCCGGTCGTGCGTGATCACGCAGATCGTGGTGCCCGCCGCGTTCAGCTCGTGCAGCAGCTCCATCACGACCCGGCCGGACGCCGTGTCCAGGGCACCGGTCGGCTCGTCGGCGAGCAGCAGATCCGGCTCTCCGACCAGCGCCCGGGCAATGGCGACGCGCTGTTTCTCACCGCCCGACAGCTCCGCGGGCCGGTGGTCCAGCCGGTGGCCCAGACCGACCCGCTCCAGGGCGTCCCGGGCCCGCGCCCGGCGGCGCGCCCGCGGGACCCCCGCGTACAGCAGCCCGTCCGCGACATTGCCGACGGCGTGGCGGTACGCCGAGAGATGGAAGTGCTGGAACACGAAGCCGATACGGCGGGCCCGCAGCGCCGAGAGACCGGCGTCGGACAGGGCGCCCACGTCGTATCCGGCGATCCGGACCGTGCCCGCCGTCGGTGCGTCCAGGGTGCCGATGATGTTCAGCACCGTGGACTTGCCGGAGCCCGACGGGCCGGTGACGGCGAGGAGTTCGCCCGCGCCGATCGTGAGGTCCACCCCGCGCAGGGCCCGTACCCCGCCCGCGTACTCCTTGCCGACACCCCGCAGCTCCACAACGGACCGGGGCCCGGAAGAGACGTCCGTCATTCCGCCGCCACCCCGACCGTGAGCCCCTCCCTGAGCTGCGGACCGCTGACCTCGATCCGGCCGTCCGCCGTCATCCCGGTCTCCACCCGCACCATCCGGGTCGCCGTCCCGTCCACGATCTGGAGGCCGTAACCGCCGTCCGCGCCGCGCAGGGCAACGATCGCCTCGACGGGTACGGTCAGCACGTCCTCCCGGCTCTCGCTGACGAACCGGACGCTGGCGGTCGCCCGGACGTCCTCGCCGGAGACCGCCTTCGCGCCGCCCTCCAGAGCGACCTCCACGGTGATCCCGTTCTCCGGCGTCTCCCCGCCGGTCTCCTCCGGCCGGACCGTGCCCGCGACCTTGCCCCGCCGGACCTTGCCGCTCGGCAGGGTGACCTCGACCCGGGTGCCGGGCCTGGTCAGCGCCGCGTCGGCCGGCTCCAGCAGGGCCCGGACCACCGGGCTGGCAGAGGCCACGGTCAGCACGGGCGTATCCGGGCCCACCTGGTCGGCGAGTGCCGCGTCCGCCCGGACGACGGTCACCTCGCCGGGCTGGAACACCACGTCCCCGCGGCCGACCCGGCCCGTCGGCGTCCGGTTGAGGGCCTTCTGCCACTCCTTGACCGCGGCCGCCGTCGCCGCGTCGTACCAGGGGTCGACCCGGATCCCGGCGCCGCGCCCGAGGGCGACCAGATTGCGCTCCAACTGCAGGACGTCGCTGCCGCGGTCGCCCGGTTTCATCTCGCGGAAGGCCGGGACCGGGCCGTACAGCAGGGTCACCGGCTTGTCGTCCAGTTCGTACAGGGCCTCGCCCCGGACGGCTTTCGCGCCCTCCCGGGCGGCAACCGTCACCGTGCCCGGGACCGGCGACTTCACCGGACGCCGCCGGGCGAAGTCGATCTTCCCGTCGACGGTGGTGGAGAGAGTGAGATCGGCCCGGGTGACGGTGGTCGTGGCGGGCGGCTTCTTCCCGGCGCGGCCGGGGTCACCGGAGCCGGTGCCCCCGTACACCAGGACACCCGCTCCCACCGCCGCCGCGGCCACCGCGGCACCGGTGGTGAGGACTGCGGTACGGCGCCTCATCTACTGCATCCCGTCCAGGCCCTCGAGCAGCTTTCCCTTGCACGCCTCGCGGGCCTGCTCGTAGGCCGGCGACTCCACGTCGAGCTGCGGGTTCGCCGGGTTCGGATCACCGCCCGGCATCACCCCGCCGCCCGACATGGTGGGATTGGTGAACTTGGTGACCCCGTTGTCGCGCATACAGACCGCGTGCGCCAGCAGGGACTCGTAGTCCTTCTGCTTGTCCCGTTTCGGCTCCAGGTTCATGGCCGCGAGCAGCTCGGGGCCGCAGACGCCGCCCCGGCCGCCCTTGGTGTCCGAGCCGTCGCCCTTCGGGTCCCGGATCTCGTCGATCTTCGCCCAGTCGAGATAGCCGCTCAGCTTGGGATCGGGGAAGTCCTTCGAACCGCCCTTGGTCCGCATACAGCGCACGTACACCAGCTGCGCGTCGTAGAAGGCGCTCTTGCCCCCGGCGGCGGGCGGTTCGGCGGCGGGCTTCTCCGCGGCCGCGCCGGACCGGGCGGGCGCCTCGGGCACCGACGCCACCTCGTCGGAGCCGTGGCTGCGGACGCCCTCACCACCGCCGCAGGCAACCGTGAGGGCGAGCAGGGGAGCGACGGCGAGCGCGGCCGGCCGGAGCCGGGCGCCGCCGCGGAAGGCGGTACGGATCGTCATGCGGACCACCGTCGGCCGTCCTTATGGCGGTCGGTCCATCGCCGCATGATGAGCACGTAACAATGCGCCGGAACGGCCGGCCGGACCACCCCGTCCCGTCTGAACAGGGAAAACCGTCGAGCATAATCGGCTCCATGCCCCATGTACTGCTGATCGAGGACGATGTCTCCGTGCGCGACGGTATGGAGCTGGTGCTCCGCCGCCACGGCTACGACGTCTCCACGGCCGCCACCGGCGAGGCCGCCCTCGCCCTGCTCGCCGACCCGGCGGGCCCGGCCGCCGAACTCGCCGTACTGGACCTGATGCTCCCCGGTATGGACGGCTTCGAGGTCTGCCGCAGACTGCGGGCCGGCGGCTCCACCGTGCCGGTGATCATGCTGACGGCGCGCGGCGACGACAGCGACATCGTCCACGGTCTGGAGGCCGGCGCCGACGACTACGTGGTCAAACCCGTCACCGCCGCCGTCCTGGAGGCCCGGATCCGCGCGGCGCTGCGCCGGGCCGAACCCTCCCGGTCGGCCCGGGGCGAGGACCACGCCGGACTCACCATCGACCGCGCGGGGCTCACCGTCGCCAAACGCGGCACCCCGATCGCCCTGCCGCCCACCGAACTCCGGCTCCTCCTGGAACTCTCCGCCTCACCGGCCCGCGTCTTCAGCCGCGAACAGCTCCTGGAGTCCGTCTGGGAGCACGACTTCCTCGGCGACTCGCGGCTGGTGGACGCGGCGGTCGGCAGGCTCCGCGCCAAGATAGAGGACCTCCCGGCCCGGCCCCGGTACATCCAGACCGTACGGGGCTTCGGCTACCGCTTCGGGCCGGTGTGACCGTGCGCCGCCCCCGCCTGCGCGCGCTGCGCCGCCTCGGCGGCCTCCGTACCCGCCTCGTCGTCGCCTTCGTACTGGTCGCCCTGGTCAGCGGGGTGACCGCGACCGCGCTCGCCTACCGGGAATCCCGCAACGCCGTCCTGGAGCGGAAGCAGGACGCGGTCCAGTCGGAGTTCCGCAACCGCGTGGAGCAGGCCGCGGCGGACTTCGACGTCCCGGCCGACGAGGTCTCCCTCAAGAACCTGGCGACCCGGATCGCGGACGGACTCGGCGACGACACCCTGGTCGTGGCGCAGTACCGCGCCCTCTCGGCGGCGTCCGACCAGTCCGCGGACCTCACCCGGATCAGCTCCGCCCTCCGTGAACGGGTCCGGAACCACCGGGGTATGAGCTTCCAGCGCGTGGAGTGGCGCGGCAGCCCGTACCTCGCCGTCGGCACCCCCGTCGTCTTCGACCGCACCGACCCCGAGGACCCCGGGGCACCCTCCGGCCTCGACGTTTTCGCCGTCACCTCCCTGCGGTCCGAACTGGAGGCCACCACCGGCGTCGCGGACGCGGTACGGGACGGGATCCTGCCGGTCGTCCTGCTCGCCACCGTCCTCGGACTGCTGGCCGCCGGAACGGTCCTCCGCCCGGTCCGCGAACTGGGCCGGGCCACCCGGCGCCACGCCGCGGGCGACTACACCTCACGGGTCAGGGTCCGCGGCCGCGACGAGCTGGCCGATCTGGCGCGCGACTTCAACACGGCGGCGGGCGCCCTGGAGGCGTCCATCGACGAACTCCGGGCCCAGGACGAACGGGCGAAACGGTTCGTCGCCGATGTCTCCCATGAACTGCGCACCCCGCTCGCCGCCATGACGATGGTCGCCACCGTCCTCGACGAGGACGCGGCGACCCTGCCGCCCGACACCGCGCACGCCGCCCGCACGGTGAGCGCGGAGACCGCCCGGCTGGCCCGGCTCGTCGACGACCTGATGGAGATGTCGCGCTTCGACTCCGGCGCCGCCCGGCTCAACCTCGCGCCGACCGACCTCGCGGAAGCCGTCCGGGCCACCCTGTCCCTGCGGAGCTGGACCGGGCGGGTGGAGACCGAACTGCCGCCCGGTATCACCGTCCCCGTCGACCGGCGGCGCATCGACGTGATCATCGCCAATCTGGTCGGCAACGCGCTCCGCCACGGCGCCCCGCCCGTACGCCTCACCCTGGCCGCCGCCCCGGCGGGCGGCCCGCTGACCGTCGAGGTCACCGACTCCGGCCCCGGCCTGCCGCCCGAGGCCCTCGACCGGGTCTTCGACCGCTTCTACAAGGCGGACGCGGCCCGCACCCGCTCGGAGGGCAGCGGACTGGGCACCGCCATCGCCCTGGAGAACGCCCGGCTGCACGGCGGCACCATCGAAGCCGCCAACCGGCCCGGCGGCGGCGCCGTCTTCACCCTGCGGCTGCCCCGGCAGCCCGCCCCCGAGGAGGACCGATGACCCCCCGGCCCCGGACCGCCGTACTCGGCTCGGCGGCCCTGACGGCCGCCCTGCTCACCGGCTGCGGTGTCCAGCCCACCGGGGTGCTCGACGCCGGGGCGCCCGCCGGCGGGATCACCACCGGCCACCGGCTCTACTTCGTCTCCCAGACCGGCCGGCTGGAGGCGGTGCCCCGCCCGGAGACCAGGTCGGAGAGCGTTGAGGACCCCAACGGCGTGCTCAAGGGCCTGCTGTCCGGCCCGCACCCGGACGAACGGAAGGCCGGCCTCATCACCCTGGTCCGGGACGAAGGCGACGACCAGGGCTATGTGGCCAGGACCGGCGGGGACGGCCGGATCTTCGTCGCCGTGCCGCACTACGAGCTGCACCCCTCGTCGGTGGCCGACCGGAATCTGATGGGCCAGCTGGTCTGCAGCATCGGCCGGTCACGGGCCGTACTCGGCGGCGGCAAACAGCGGACCGACGACATCAAGGTCACGCTGCTCACGGGCGACGGCACCCGGCGGGCCCATGTCTGCTCGGACTTCATGAAGTGAGCCCCGGGGCCCGCCGCAGCCCCGGGCCCACCCCTCGCCGTCCCTTCCCGGCCCCCTGACACGGCGGAAGCCGCCGGCCCCTCGGACCGACGGCTCCCTCACTTCCGTACTTCGGGTACGTCCGTACTTCTTACGACGTCACCGGCTACTGCGCGCCGAAACGCTCGCGCCAGCCCTCCAGGTCCTCATCGGTGATCTTGGCGAAGAGCACCGGCGGAACGGTGAAGGCGGTCCCGGCGGGCACCGCGGACAGCGCCCGGGCCTCCTCGGCGCTCACCCAGGCCGCGTCGTCGCCGGGCAGCTCGAACGCCGCGCGCATCGCCCGCGCCGACGACGGGATGAACGGCTCGGACACCACCGCGTACAGCCGGATGAGGTTCATCGCGGTCCGCAGCGTCAGCGCGGCGGCCTCCGGATCGGCCTTGATCTCCAGCCAGGGCGCCTTCTCCTCCAGATAGGAGTTGCCCGCGCTCCACAGCGCCCGCAGCGCCTGGGTGGCCTTGCGGAACTGGAGGGCCTCCAGATGACCCTCGTACTCGCCGAGCAGCCGCGCGATCTCCTCGCCCAGCTTCTCCTCGGCGGCGCCCGCCGCCTTGCCCTCCGGCACCGCGTCGCCGAAGCGCTTGCGGGAGAACGACAGCACCCGGTTGACGAAGTTGCCGAGGGTGTCGGCCAGATCCTTGTTGACCGAGGACGCGAACAGCTCCCAGGTGAACGAGGTGTCGTCCGACTCGGGGGCGTGCGCCAGCAGGAAGTAGCGCCAGTAGTCGGCGGGCAGCAGCTCCAGGGCCGCGTCGGTGAAGACGCCCCGCTGCTGCGAGGTGGAGAACTTGCCACCGTAGTAGTTCAGCCAGTTGAAGGCCTTGACATGGTCGACCCGCTTCCACGGCTCACGGGTCCCGATCTGGCTGGCCGGGAACATCACCGTGTGGAACGGGACATTGTCCTTGGCCATGAACTGGGTGTACTGGACGTCGGACGCCTCGTACCACCACGACTTCCAGTCGCGGCTCTCCGGCTCCAGGTCCGCCCACTCCTTCGTCGCCCCGATGTACTCGATGGGGGCGTCGAACCAGACGTAGAACACCTTGCCCTCGGCGGCCAGCTCCGGCCAGGTGTCCTCGGGCACGGGCACGCCCCAGTCCAGGTCACGGGTGATCGACCGGTCGTGCAGCCCCTCGGTGAGCCACTTGCGGGCGATCGACGACGCCAGATGCGGCCACTCGCCGCTGCACTCGTCGATCCACGCCTCGACCTCGCCGTCCAGCTTCGACTGGAGCAGGAAGAGGTGCTTGGTCTCCCGGACCTCCAGCTCACTGCTGCCGCTGATCGCGGAGCGCGGCTCGATGAGGTCGGTCGGGTCCAGGACGCGGGTGCAGTTCTCGCACTGGTCGCCGCGGGCCTTGTCGTAGCCGCAGTGCGGGCAGGTACCGACGATGTACCGGTCCGGGAGGAACCGGTCGTCGGCGACGGAGAAGACCTGCCGGACGGCACGCTCCTCGATAAACCCGTTCTCGTGGAGCTTCCGCGCGAAGTGCTGGGTGATCTCGCGGTTCTGCACGGACGAGCTGCGCCCGAAGTAGTCGAACCGGAGCCCGAAGCCGTCGTAGATCGCCTTCTGCGCGTCGTGCTGCTGCGCACAGAACTCGGCCACCGGCAGCCCGGCATCCTTGGCGGCCAGCTCGGCCGGGGTGCCGTGCTCGTCCGTGGCACAGATGTAGAGCGCCTCATGCCCGCGCTGCCGCAGATACCGCGCGTACACATCCGCCGGGAGCATGGACCCGACCATGTTCCCCAGGTGCTTGATCCCGTTGATATAGGGAAGCGCGCTGGTGATCAAGTGCCGAGTCATCGTTGGATGCTCCCAGTGTCTACCGCCGCCGGCCCGGTGGCCGCACGGCAATGGAGTCGAGTTCGAGGCCCGTCACCGCCCACCGTTCGCACACGGAGCGTGACGGTGACTTTCTGCAGGCCGATTGCATCCTATCCAATACGTACCCCCTGGCCCGACCGCGTTTCCGCGCCCCGGGGCGGGGGCGGCCTGCCCAGGAGGCGGAGTGACTGTCGCGGGGGCTGCCGAGGGCGGCTCCGGGGGGATCGGCGGTGGGTCCGTGCGGGTCCATGAGTCCCCCGGGGGGTGGTTTGGCGACGGTGCCCGCCCACTGTGGGCCGACGGGCACCGTCCTCTGTCTGCGGGGTGTCACTGCCAGTCGACGACGATCCGGTTCAGCGGGGTGTCGAGGGCGAAGAGACCGGGGCGCTGTTCGATGGGCGGGGCGTCGAGGGGCTGGATTTCGAAAGTGGCCTCCCGGCCGCGGTACTCCCGGTCCCAGGTGCGGACGGCGTCGGCGACCGTCGCGGCCAGCTCGTCGCTGCCGGGGCCGTGGCCGATGACGCCGAACTCCCAGAGCTTGCCGCCCTCCGGGGTCCTCGTCTCCAGCAGCCGCCGGGCCAGGTAGGTGACGGCGCCCTTCTCGACGGCCGCGGTGGACGAGGGGTACGGGTCCTCGGTGAGCAGCCCGCCCTTGGCGCTCTGCGGGAAGAGCATCCGGATCAGGCCGGAGGGCAGGGAGCAGGTGAGGAAGAGCTCCATCCATTCCGGCGACCCCATGGCGCGGACCGTCATACCGGTCCATTCCTCGGTGCGTGGCTGCTCCAGTACGTGGGCGAGGGCGAGGGCGTCGGCGTCGATGTCCTGGCCGGCGGGGGCCTGGAGCCGGACGGTGCCGTCGGCGCTGAGCGGGATGACACGGCGGTCGTCGTCGGCGATGCCCCGCCGGAGCGGCATGAAGGTGTTCATCTCGCTGCCGAGGGACACCCACCGGCCGTCGCGCTGTTCGTACGCGATGGAGCGGGCGACGCTGCCCTTGAGGCGCTGGGGGACGAGGAGCCGACCGTCGGGAGCGAGCTGGTCCAGCCATGCGTGCGGCACACCGTGCGCCCCGACGGTGGCGATGATCCGGTCGTACGGTGCTCCCTCCGCGTATCCGAGGGCTCCGTCCCTGGTCACGGCCTCGACGTTGGTGATCCCGGCTGCGGTGAGGTGGGCGCGGGCACCCTCCACGAGGTCTTCGTCGACATCGAGGGTGGTGACGTGGCCCGCCTCGCCGACCAGGTGCGCGAGAAGTGCGGCGTTGTAGCCGGAGCCCGCGCCGAGTTCGAGGACGCGCTCGCCGGGACGGACGTCGAGCTGGTCCAGCATGAGGGCGACGACGTCGGGCTGGGAGGCGCAGGAGATGGAGGTGCCGTCGGTGTCGTACTTGATGTGCACCGGCGCGTTGGCATAGGCATCTTCGAGCGACGCGTCGGGCACGAACACATGGCGGGGGACGGTCCGCAGGGCCTGCTCGACGGCTGCGATGCGGGCGTGCCCGTTCGCCCGGATCCGGTCGACCAGTGCGTTCCGGAGGCGCTCGGCCTCCGCCGAGTCGGTGGTGATCGTGTCGGTGTTCACCGCGCCGACGCTATCGACGTCCGCCGCTGCCCCGCTGGGGGACGCGGTGTTGTCACTGGTTCCCATGACTACCTCTCGTCGCGGTCCTTCCGAAGGGGGCAGCGGCGTCGTCGGCCGGTGCCGGGTCGCCGCGCGGTGCCCGCGGTCCCGCGCCCGGTTCACGCCGGGCCGATCCGCACCACCCGGGCCCAGTCCGGCGGGTGGGTCGGCGTGTAGTACGGATCGTCCTCGCCGTCGGCTCCGCCGTGGCGGGCGAACAGGCCCACCACCGTCCGGCACCCCGGAGGTGTCGAGGGCCACGGGGTCTGCCCGTCCGTCAGGGCGACGACCACGTCGGGGCGCGGATGTGCGGACAGTGCCGTGGTGAAGCCCGTCCGCAGGTCCGTGCCCCCGCCGCCGGTCAGCGGGATGCCCTCCGCCTCGCACAGGGGATGCGCGATCCGGGCCGCCGCGTCGCAGGAGACCACGGTCACCAGGTCGCGGCGGCCGCCCAGGGTGCGGACGATCGCCGTGACTTCGAGCAGGGCGCTGCCCAGTTCGGTGTCGCTCACCGAACCGGAGGTGTCGATGACCACCGAGACCCGGGGCGGCCGGTGCCGGATGCTCGGCAGGACCACCCCGGGGAGGCTCGCCGAGCGGCGTGCGGGTCTGCCGTACGTGTAGTCCTCGCCGATCCCGGGGCCGGACGCCGCCGAGCGGACCGCCGAGCCCAGCAGCTCCCGCCAGGGCTGCGGTGGATGGAACGCCTCCTCGGCCCAGCGCCGCCAGGAGCGCGGCGCGCGGCCGGGGCGGCCGGTGATGCCCTGCGCCACCCGGAACCGGACCGCGTCCCGCTCGTGCGGGGCGAGGCCGTCGGCGCCGTCGGGCCCCAGTTCCCACTCCCGGTCGAGGCCGTCCGCACCGCTGCCGCAGTCCAGCCAGACGAGCCGCTCGTCGACCGACCCGAGCCCGAAGCTCCCCGCGTACTCCTCCATCAGCTGCCCGTCCGGCAGCCGCAGGTCCCAGGGCCGTACGGCGTCCTGGGGGCAGGGGAGTTCCGCGTCGAAGGTGTCGTCGTTGATCTCGCAGTCCGCGGCGATGTTCATCCGCAGCCGGTCGCCCCGGCCGGTCAGTCCCTTCTTCCGGGCGAGCCGTTCGCCGCGGCCGTGGTGGTCCCGGAGCAGGTGCGCGACCTCGTGGACCCAGACCGCCGCCAGCTCCAGCGGCGAACTGCGGGCCACGAACGCCGGGGAGACGTAGCAACGCCAGTAGCGGTCGACGGCCATCGTGGACACCCGCCGCTCCTCCACCACGCGCAGCGCGAACAGCGCGGTCGCCAGATAGGGCCGTACCCGGGCCGCGTGCAGCCGGGCGGCGTACAGCTTCTCCCGGTCGAGCACCGCCGGGGCGCCCGTGTCCGCCGCCGTCACCGGCGGGCCGCGGTCGACGCCGTACCCACGGTCCGGTCGGCCCGCCGGGACAGCGCGACCACCCCGGCGAGCCGTTCAACGGTCTCCGGTACGTCCCAGTCGTCCCGGCGCTGGGCCGCGAGGGTGGTCGCTGGGACCACCACCAGATCCGGTGCTCCGGTCTCCAGCGCCCGGGCCAGGATCTCCCAGGCCGCGTCCCAGCGCTCCCGTTCCGGCCGGTTGCGGACCGCCGCGACCACCCCGTCGAGTACCGCCTGCCGCAGATCGCCCCGCTCCGGCAGTACGGCCCCGGCCGGGTCGGCCAGCAGGTCCTCGGGGTCCGGCAGGTCCATCCGGTCGAGCCCGGCCAGCAGCTCCAGTCCTGGCCCGTCGCCCACCGTGCCCCGCACCAGCAGGGAGAGCACATCCCGCGACGATCCCGCCGCGGTGGCGAAGGCGACCAGCCGCAGCGCCGACTCCCAGCTCCGGGGCGAGGGCCAGGCACCGCTCTGCCGGACCCCGTCCCCGGGCATCCGGTGCACCAGCTCGGGCCGGGCGGTGAGCAGCCCGCAGACCGCGCGCCGGGCGTGGTCCACGGCCTCCGGCAGACCGTCCCGCCGCAGCGCGGGCAGCGTGACCCGCGGCCACACCCCGCCCAGGCCGCGCACCACCACCTCCTGGTCGTGCACCCACCGGAGGTGGACGAACCGGTTGGCCAGCGGCGGGCTCAGCTCCCAGCCGCCCGCGGCGGACGAGCGGGGGTTGGCCGCGGCCACGATCCGGACCCCCGGCGGGAGCCGGAGCGCGCCGATCCGCCGCTCCAGCACCAGCCGGAGCAGCGCCGCCTGCACCGCCGGGGGCGCGGTGGAGAGTTCGTCGAGGAAGAGCAGGCCCCGGCCCGCCCGGACCAGCCTGACCGCCCAGTCCGGCGGGGCCATCGGCACCCCCTGGACGGCGGGATCGTCCCCGACGACCGGCAGCCCGGCGAAGTCCGACGGTTCGTGGACGCTGGCGATCACCGTGGTCAGCGGCAGTCCGAGATGGTCGGCGAGGCCGTTGAGGGCAGCGGTTTTGCCGATCCCCGGCTCACCCCAGAGCAGTACGGGCAGATCCGCGGCGACGGCCAGGGCCAGCGCCTCCAGCTGGTCGTCCGGCCGGGGTTCGGTCGTCGATTCGCGGAGCAGGGCGAGGAGTTCACCCGCGACGGCGAGCCCGGTGTCCTCCGGGCCGTGGTCCTGAGCGGTGTCCCGGGAGGACGCTGCGGCGGGGAAGGGCGGGGTGAGAACGGTCATCTTCGATCACCTTGGGGTTTGCGGGGAGGCGCACTCCGGGCGCGCCGGGCATCGGCGGGGCACCGGAGGACTGCCTGCGGACAGGGGGCAAAAATGAGTAAAAGGGGCGCTGGGTAAGTGTGTTCAACCGGCTGGTGCGGTGGTGCGTGCCGGGCGGGGGCACATCGACGGACCGGTCGGACCGGTCAGCGGCGGCCGCGTCCGCGGGGCCGGAACCTGCTCCGGCTGACGCCGCGGCCGTGGATATGGGAGGGGTCGCCGTTGGGCGCCCGGTCCACCGGCCCCGCCCGGAACAGGCCGTGGCCGATCCGCCGTTCCGCGGCCGTCAGCAGGAGGTCCCGCAGCGGGCCGTGGCGCGGCAGCGCCTCCGGCCCCAGCAGGTCCCGAACCACGGCCAGCGCGCCGTCGATATCGCCGTGGTTCAGCCGTTCACGGACGTCGTCCAGGCAGTGGGGGCTGCGGTGCGCCTCGTCGACGGCCCGCAGACAGGGCAACGGCGGTCCCCCCAGGGCGACCAGCAGTTCCTCCCGGCGGATTTCGGCGGCGTCGTGGTCCAGCGGCCGCAGAACGCCGTCGACCAGACCGATCCGGTGCCGCTCGCCCCGGCAGTCCACCAGCCGTGCCCGCTCCGCGGCATCGGACGGGCCCGCCGGACGAGTGGGGGCGTGCCCGGGTACGAGCGCCGCGGCGACCAGCGGATGCAACTGCCCGGCCTCGATCAGCCCGGCCCGCAGCAACTCCAGGTCGGGCGGCACCCGGACGGCTGCTTCGGGCAGGACCGGCAGCCCGGCCGCCCGTCGCCCCGCCTCGGTGATCCGGATTCCGGGCGCCTCCTCCGGAGGCTTGCCGCCCTCGGGCCGCAGCACCAGCCGCCGCCGGGAGCCGAGCCGTACGAGAACGGGCCCGGGCGGCAGTCCGTCGGAGCGCAGCAGCAGTGCCGCCTCCGCGGCCCAGCGGTCCGTGGCACAGGGGAGTCCGGCCGGTACGAGCCCCGGCGGACCGCTTGCCGGGGGACCGCCGCCGGGTCCGGCGCCGCCCCGGCTCCGCAGTTCGCCGGACCGGTCCGCGGCCCAGAGATGGCGGTGCAGGTCGAGACGGAACCGCGGGTTCGGCCGGGGATGCGGATCGCGGCCGGTACCGGTCCGGGACGACGGGTCCCAGAGCGCCAGGCCGATCCGCTGCCCGGCGTCCGCCCACGCGGGCGGGGTACGGGCCACCAGATACAGCGCCGAGGTACCGTCACGGGCCGCCGCGGCGTACCGGGCGAGCGCCACCGTGAGCCCGGGCCGGAGCAGCCCGTCGGGAGCGATCCGCGGCATATGCCAGCGCAGCAGGTCGGGCGCCAGCAGACGGAGATCGGCGCGCAGCCGGGCCGTCAGTTCCCCGCCGTGGTCGCGGGTCACATCGGGCAGCCGGAAGTCGACGTCGAAACCCGCGGCGGCACAGGCCCCCGCCCAGTCGCCGGCGGTGCGGCGGGCGGTAGCGGTTTCGATCATGGAGGGCGGTACGGCGAACTCGCGTACACGCCGCCAGAGGGAGAGCCGGGTTTCCCCGTACGCGGTCTCGGTGAGCATCAGCACTCACCTTGCGCGGACGGGGCCCCCAATCTGCGGAGGGAAGGAGTATTCATCGCGGCGGAGCGTACCCCGTGAACGCCCGGGGCGGCCAGGGGTTTTCCGGGAGCCGCCCATCCCCCCGTCACTCGGCCCCCTCGCCCAGCTCCGCCAGCTTGCCCCGCAGCACCTCCCGTTCGCGTTCGTTGCCGCACAGGCGTACCGCCCGCTCCAGCTCCGTACGCGCCTCCGCGGTCCGGCCGAGCCCGGCCAGCAGCTCACCGCGGACACCCGGCAGCAACGGGGAGTGCGCCAGCGCACCCGCCGCCACCAGGCCGTCCACCACCGTCAGGGCCTCCGCCGGTCCCCGGGCCATGGACAGGGCGACCGCGCGGTTGAGATCGACCACCGGTGACGGCGCCACGGTGCCGAGCGCCTCGTAGAGCAGCACGATCCGCTCCCAGTCGGTCGCCGCGACCGACGGCGCCACCGCATGGCACTCGGCGATCGCCGCCTGGAGTCCGTACGGCCCCAGGCCCCGGCCGATCCGCTCGGCCCGGGCCAGCGCCGCCCGGCCGCGGCGGATCGCGGCCCGGTCCCAGCGGCTGCGGTCCTGCCGCTCCAGCAGCACCGGTCCGCCGTCCGGACCGATCCGGGCCGGGAAGCGTGCCGCGGTCAGTTCCAGCAGCGCGAGCAGCCCGTGGACCTCGGGTTCGTCCGGCACCAGTCGGCTCAGCACCCGGGCCAGCCGCTGCGCCTCGCTCGCCAGGTCCAGCCGGATGACCGTATCGCCCGTGGTGGCCGACGAACCCTCCGTGAAGATCAGATAGACCACGCTCAGCACCGGGCCGAGCCGTTCCCGGCGCTCTCCGGCCGCGGGCACCGCGAACGGCACACCGGACGCCCGCAGCGTCTTCTTCGCCCGGGTGATCCGTGCCTGCACGGTCGCCGTCGGTACGAGGAAGACCCGGGCGATCTCGTCGCTGGTCAGCCCGCCCACCACCCGCAGGGTCAGGGCGACGCCCGCCTCCCGGGAGAGCACCGGATGACAGGAGACGAACATCAGCGCCAGCACGTCGTCGTCGACGCGGTCCGGATCCCACAGCACATCCCCGCCGTCCGGCACCGGACCGGCCGGGGCACCGCCCGTGACGGCGCCGCCCTCCCCGAGGTCGCGGGCGAGGGCGGCATACCGCTCGTCGAGCGCCCGCCGACGGCGGAAGGCGTCGATCGCCCGCCGCCGCCCGACGGTCAGCAGCCACCCCGCCGGGCTGCGGGGCACGCCCTCGCGCGGCCAGGTCACCAGGGCCTCGGCCAGTGCCTCCTGGGCGAGGTCCTCGGCCAGGGCGAAATCACCGGTCCAGCGCGCGAGCGCGCCGGTGATCCGCGCCGACTCGATCCGCCAGACGGCGGCGACGGCGTCCCGGCCGGTGGGGTCGGCCATGACTGTGCGCTCCGTTCCGGGCGGGTGCTCAGAGCTGGCCGGTGGCCTCCCGCCACACCCGCTCCTTGCGAACCCACTCGTTGTCCTGCGGGAACTCGTCGATGGAGGTGATCCGGCGGATCTCGGTCTTGAACCCGGCGCCCGTCATCGGCGAGCGCCTGGCCCACTCGACGGCCTCCTCCTTCGACGCCACATTCAGAATGTAGAACCCGCCGAACAGCTCCTTCGTCTCACCGTAGGGGCCGTCGGTGACCAGCGGCGGGTCCGTGGAGTAGTCGACGACGACCCCGCCCGAGGAGTCGAGGCCCTCGGCCGCGACCAGCACTCCGGCGCGGATCAGCTCGTCGTTGAACCGGCCCATCGTCGTGAGGATCTCGTCGAAGTCGGCGTTCATCATCTTCGCGAGGCCCTCGTCGTCGGCCCTCATGATCAGCATGTACTTCATGGTCCCGCTCCCTGCGTCACCGGGCCCGCGGTCCGGACCCTCTCACCCGTAGGTCGAACGGGGGGCCTCCCGGATCGACACGGGCGCCGTTCCGGTTTCCGGCCGGTCCGACTGTAGCCCCGGACCCCGCGCCCGTCCGGCACCCACGGGTGTGTCGGTGCCGCGCCTCCGCCCTCGTGCGGCAGGTGTCAGGGGGTGTGGAACAGGACCTCCGGGTGCCCGGCGGTCGGCCCGTTCAGCACCGGGCGGGGCACCTTCTTGAGATGCCGGTCGAAGAAGGCCGCCGCGTAGACCCGGTTGAGCCGGGCCATCCGGTCGCCCGCCGGGGCGCCCGGCGCGGGCGGCACCCCCAGCGCGTCCGTGAGGACCGGCATATCGCTGAAGTCGTAGTGCCCGCTGCCCCGCACGGTCAGCCAGCGCTTCCAGCCGGACAGCTGCCGCCAGCCCGCGTCCCAGCTCCCGTCGCCGGTGCCCGGTCCGGCGTCCCCGGCGCCCATCAGCAGGAACGGCCGCCCGCCCAGACCGTCGGCGGGCACCGGCACGAAGAAGCTGCCGTCCATGTTGATGCCCGCGTCGACCCGCCGGTCCGTGGCCATGGTGTGCGCGGCCGAGGCCCCGCCGATGGAGTGCCCCGCCATACCGATCTTCCGGGCGTCGATCGTCCCGGAGTGCTTCCACACGGAACGCGGCCCGGTCAGCCGGTCGAGGAGGTGCGAGACGTCCTTCGCCCGCTCCCGGGTGACGTCCGCATACGTGATCTCCCCGTTGTCGCCCTTCACGCACGCCACGCACGGCAGCACGCCCCGGCCGGGGAACGCGGTGGCCGCGGACTCGTAGGCGTGGTCCACGGAAGCCACCACATAGCCGCGGGAGGCGAGGTCCTCCGCGAGATGCGTCTGTGACACCCGGGGCGCGCCGAACCCCGGCGAGAGTACGACCAGCGGGAACTTCGCCTTCAGCGGCCGGGCCTCCTGCCGCGCCCAGGTCCGGGTGGCCGTCACCTTCTCCTCGCTGCCGGGCGGAATCGCCTCCGGTCCCATATGCGCGGCCAGCGCGCGGGCCTCGGCGAGTGTCATGTACTGCCGGGGACCGCCGCCCGTGCCCGCCGCGGCGGGATAGTGCAGGGTGACCATGGTCTGCCGTTCCCCCGCCTCCGGGACCCACGGGTCGGGCCGCCCGGCCTCCGTCAGATGCAGGGCCGACACACCGACGGCGTGCGGCCCGGCCGGGCGGGGCAGTTCCACCTTCCGTACGGCCGCGTCCCGGGCCGCCGGGCCCGGTTCGGGCGCGGGCGCAGCGACGGCGGTCTGTACGAGGGGGAGGGTCACGGCCAGGGCGAGCAGTGCGGCCACCGGGCCGCGTCGGTTGGAGATCATGTACCGGACGGTAGGCCGGACCACCCCTCAAGATCGTCATCTACGGGGCCGGACCCCGTACCTCCCGGGTCCCATCCCGCGCCCGCCCCACTGCGACCTGAGACCGAGCCCCGCTCAGCCTCCCGTCTGACGGCGGGATGCGCCGGAGGCCGTCCCGGCGGGCTTCCTCCATCCGGGCTTTGACGGTACGTCAACTATCTGCGGCGGCGGGAACCCGGCCGCTGCCCGGGGGCAACCCGGAGCGGACCCCAGCCGGTTGCTCCTCGTACGGAAGGTCCTTCCGGGCCGGGAAGCCCTCGCTGCCCCGCACCCCGGAGGCCTTCGAGCACGGACCGACGACCGCCCCCGGAAAGCAGCAGAACCGCCATGAACCCGAAACCCGATTCCCCCCGCACCCGCCGGGCCGCCCTCACGCTCGGCGCGGCGGCCCTTCTCTCCGCCTGCTCGGCGGGGGAGAAGGCCTCCGGCGGCCCTCAGGAACTGTCGGCCCCGACCGCCCCCGCGACCCCGGACCCCGCCACCCCGGACCCCGCGCCCTCGCCCGTGGCCCGCCGCCCGGCGGAGATACCCGGCCTCGGCCCCCGGACCCGGGCCGGTATCGGCGCCCGCACCCGCCAGGTCCTGGTGGTCACCGGGGAGTCCGCAGACTCCAACGTCTGCCGGGCCGTCCTCTACGAACGCCGCACGGTCGGCTGGCGGCCCACCTCGCAGGTCTGGCCCGCGCGCAACGGCCACAAGGGCTGGAGCAGCCACCATGTCCAGGGCGACCTGCGCAGCCCCGTCGGCACCTTCACCCTCACCGACGCGGGCGGAAAACTGGCCGACCCCGGCACCGAACTCCCGTACCACCGGGACCCCATCTACACCGTCGGCGGCCTCAACTTCGAGGACGAGCCGAAGGCCGGGGCCTTCGACTACGTCCTCGCCATCGACTACAACCGCTACCCCGGCCGCACCCCCTCGGACTGGGGCCGTCCGCTGGGCACCCGGCGCGGCGGCGGTATCTGGGTGCACATCGGCCACGGTGGCGGCACGGAAGGCTGCATCGGCCTGCCCCGCGACCGCATGAAGGAACTCCTGCGCACCCTGCGCCGCTCCGCCCGGCCCCTGATCGTGATGGGCCCCGCGGACGAACTGGCCCGCTGAGCCGGGGGCCGGGGCGGCGAACGGACCGGCCCGCCGGGGGCGGGGAACCCCGGCGGGCCGGTCCCGGCCGTGAACGGCTCCGGGCGGGCTGTTTCCGTTCGTGACGGCTCCGGGCGAGCCGCCACTGCAGTGGCCTGCGGCTCAGCCCAGCAGCTTCGCCACCTGCGCGTCCACCACCTCCTTCGGCACCCCGGCCGCGCCCTTGCCGGGCTTCGTACCCGGCGCCGGCGCGGCCGTGAACCAGCCCGCCCTGCTGCCCGTGCGTACCACCACCACCTCGACCGGAACCTGTGCTCCGGCCGTGCTCGCGGTCGTGGTGAACGCCATGGCCTGGTCGGTGCCCGGCGGGGCCAGCGTCCTGGTCACCGCGGTGACCTCCCGCCGCTCGCCCTTCACCGCGAAGGTGAAGCCGGCGGCGCAGACCTCCGCGGCCGCGCTCACCTGCTCCAGGGCCGCCACCGCGCCGCTTTCGCCGTCGTAGGAGGCGATCGTCACCACCGTGGTGACCCCCTTCCCGGTGGCCCGCCGGGACTCGCTCGCCCGGGGCTTCCCGGCCGCGGTGCCCGCGACGGCGTATGCCAGCGCCGCGCACTCCCGCGGTTCCGGCCGTACGTCTCCGGGCGCGATCCGCTCGGCCGCCGCCGGTACGCCGACGCTGTATCCGGCGACCTTTCCGCCGCCGAGGGCGAGCGCGGACGGCGCACCGGCCGCCTCGGGACTGGGCTGAGCAGCCACCCTGAAGTCACCGTCCCCGCCGCCTCCGCCGCTGCCCGTACAGCCCGTCAGCAGGGCGACGGCCAGGCCCAGCCCGGCAGCGATCCGTACCCCCGGCCGCATCAGCCGATGGCCTTCGTCAGAGTCCAGCCACCGGTGATCACCGTCTTCGGCGGACCGGTGCCGGTCGCGGTGGTCGAGTAGAAGCGGACCGCACCGGTACCGTCGACCGCCCACATATCGGGGGTCCCGTTGGCGCTGGCGTCGGGCGTGCCCATCAGCAGCCGGATATTGGCGGCGGTCCAGCCGGTGCCGTACCCGGTGTCCGTCCCGGTCTGGGAGGCCGCGGCACTGCCCAGCGAGGCCAGGTCCGTACCGCCGCCGGTGGCGGCCTTGCCGCGGCGCAGTTGCAGGTTGCCGGTGTCGAAGGACCGGTACACCAGGTCCGCCGGACCGTCGCCGTTGACATCGCCGACGTTCACCAGGTCCCGGTTGGTCCACCCGGTGGCGCTGAGCTGGGTTGCCTTCTCGAACCGGGCGCCCGAGTAGCCGGTGAACGCCCAGAGTGCGTCGCCCGCCGTGACGAACAGCTCCGGCTGCTTGTCGCCGGAGACGCTGCCGACCGCCAGGATCTGGCTGAACGTGGACGGGGCGGGCGCGTTCGACGGCAGCTGGATGCCGATCCGCTCGTTGATGTCGAAACTGCCGTAGCCGTCGCCCGGGTACAGATACAGCTTGCCGTCCGGCATCCGGGCCACCAGGTCCGTCACCCCGTCGGCCGGCATGAAGTCGCCGTTGTGGCTGATCAGCGCGGGGGCACCGGTGCTGCTCATCCAGTACGTGGCGTATTCGGACGTCTTCTCCAGCTGGATCCCGGCGTCATGGGCGGCGGCCAGCGACGAGTGCAGCTCGCCCTCCTGGTTGTGGGCGCCCGGCCGGTCCGACGGATAGAGACGGAGGTCGCCGTCCCCGTCGATGGCATAGAGGTCGGGCTGGCCGTCACCGGTGACATCGCCCGGGGCATCGGACTTGTCCCGGGGGGTGACGTAGAAGAGGTACTTGGCCGGTTTGGACTCGTTGTTGAAGCCGTTGACGGCCTTCACATAGAGCACATTGGGGCCGGCCGTCGGAGGCAGCCGCAGGGGTACGAAACCCTCCTCCAGACCGGTCGACGGGTTCACCTTCCGGGCGTCCGCCGCGGTGACTTCCAGGTCGTACGACTCCCGGTTGAAGGAGTACTTGTACGTCACCACCTCTTCGTTGGTGCCGCCCGGCAGGATCCGGAACTTGCCCGGGCTGCCGTAAGGGTTCTTGCTCCAAACCCCGCCCGCGTTGTCCTCGGGGAAGTCACCGGTGGGCGAGTCCACCTTCGGCGAGCTGGGGGAACGTGAGTCGTAGACGAAGGTGCAGGGTTCCGATCCCGGGGGTCCGTAGGTCGAGTACGACCCCATGTCGTCCTTGGCGCGCACCGCCCAGTGGTAGGTCGCTCCGTCCACCAGATGCGGGCTCGTCGACAGGACCGTGACGCTCTCCGTACCGTCCGCCTTCACCGGGACTTCGGTGTCCACGAACTTGGTGGTGCTGCCGCTCCGCCAGATCTCGAAGTCCAGATGCGAGAGGTTCTTGTCGGGGTCCGAACTCTTCGCCGAGAAGACGAGGTCGCTCTTGCCCACCTGAGGATGCGGCGCCTTGACCGAGCAGCCGCCGCCGGGGCTCATCCGCAGATTCACCGGCTCGGTCGGCTTCCTGTTGTAGATCATATTGATCTTCGGAGACGATTCGCCCTCGGCGTTGAACTTCTTCCAGGAGTAGGCGCCGTCACCGTTGTTCCGCTCATCGGTGGCCATCAGGCGGATGGTGACACTTTTCTTCCCCTCGTCGGCCAGATCCTGGGCGACCGGCACGGCATCGAATTCGACGTCCCGGTCGGGGCAGGAGCCGCTCCAGCCGTGGGCGAAGCTCTTCGCGCCGATCTGCTTGATCGTGTTGGGCTGCAGGGATTCGCGCCAGGCCGTCTCCGGAGAGATCTCGCCCACCCGGGCGACCTGCATCTCCCGGGACTGGCAGGACCAGGAGTAGGTGTTCCGCAGCCGGACGGTGGCCGATTTGATATCGGCGCCCTTGAGGTTGCTCTCCCAGCCCAGCCTGAAGAACGACCGTGACGTGCCCATGGTGTCCGACTCGAAGCCGACACGCGCCTCGGTCGTACCGGAGTTGAAGTTCCGGCCGTCCCAGAAGCTCGAGTCCGGGTATCTGGAGTAGACAGTGGTCCAGGCCTTGTTCTTGCCGTTCGCCGGAGGGTCGATGAAGACGGGCCAGACGGTGTTCTTCGCCGACAGCATCGCCCGGTCCGGCACCATCCGCAGTACCCCGCTGGAGGTGCCGCCCCCCTGGAAGGATCCGGTCAGCGCGGCGGCCTTGCCGCCGGGCTGCGGGCCCGCCAGGCCCTTCAGCGCGAAGACGCCCCGGGCGTTCCGCGGCGGCGCCGCGGGGGAGTCGGCACCGACCGTGTTCCGCCCGCCCGAATCCCACATGAACGGGGTCGGGGATACGGCGATGTCCTCGCCCGCCTTGTTCTTCCCCACCACGACCTGGGACCGCGGATTGTGGTGGAACGTCAGGTCCGGGGAGCTGTAGCGGTACGACAGGGCCGCGAGCTTCGGATTCGCCGCGGCCTTCGCGTTATGCACCACCAGGACGTGCGTGTAGCCGGAGTCCCGGGCGGTGAGCATCAGGTCGACCCCGTCGAAGACACCGCGGTAGAGCGCGGTCGCCCCGTCGATCTCCGGTTCGGGGAGCTTCCCGGGCCAGCCGACCGTCATCCGGTGGCCGCCTGAAGTGAGGGTGACCATATCGGTGAAGCCGGCCTTCGACGCGGGGTTCCCGGTGTGGAAGACCACGGAGTCCGCGGCCGCCTTGGGCCGCCAGCCGCCCTTCGTCCGCTCCAGGTTGGTGTCGATGGGTTTCCAGGCTCCGTCCACCCGGGCCCGGACCGGTGCCGTGTGCGAGGTCAGTTCGAAGGTGCGGTCCGGCCGGGCATAGGTGGTGGAGTTCGTGGTGCGCAGCGTCGCGACCTCGACCTTCCTGCCGGTTCGTACGGCCTCGCGCTGCGCCAGGTTCTCGTCGAGGGGCGCGGCTGCGCGGGCCGGTTCGGGTCTGTTCTCGGATTCGGACGAGTCCCCGTCGGGGACGAGCAGTACGGCGCCCAGGGCCGCGGCTACCAGGGCCGCGACCCCCGCCGTGGTGCGCCGGGGCAGTGCCCGGATAAGACGACGACGATCCACGGTGCTTGGATTCCCCTCCCCTGGGCGCGACCGGCGACCGCCCGTGCCGTGGACGGCGGGGCAGGTTCGGGTCGCGCAGGTCCGCATGTCGTACGAAGCCGTGTCACCGGACGGCCCCTCCGCGCGGTGCGCGTCGGGGGTGCGCCGGTGGCTCCCCGGCTCCGTTCCTGGTCGGGTCCGGGCCGATTTACCCATGCACGTATCGGCCGTTCGCGAAATTCCGACATCTCTTGAGCGTTCTCAAGGGGTGTCCTATTTCCACGGGTGGCGAAGGTGGACGGAAAGTACGGCCAAGGCCGGGACGGGAGCGGCAGCAGCATGACCGATCGGGCACCCTGCGGCCAGATCGCCTGCTGTTCTCCAGGTGATTATGAAGAAATCCCGGTGTGATCCGGGCCGGTCCGACTCCGCGATATTTCGCATCGCCGTGCCACCGCGGGAGTGTGAGGGCTTCAAGGTTGACACTACGGAAATCGCGGGTTGCCGGAGTGCCACGCCCAGGAATGCCGTGCGAAAGGTCCGGATTCATTGGATTTGCTGGGCGTCACAGCAGTTTTGAGGTGAGGCGTGGCGAATATGGGCGATTTTGCCCACTCGGTCGGATTGTCAAGAAGTGGCCATCAATGCGGCGTGATTTATGTCACAAGAGGTTTGAGGTCATTGTTTGACGGCTCCTGAATTCCTCGCAGACGATGCCGCTCGTTCAATTTCCTCGAACCCGGGCCGTTCCGCGGGCAGTTCATTGCCCGCGTCTCCGGAGCCCGGTTTTCAGTCGAGCATTTGGAGGGCTGCGGCCGTCGTGTGGAGATCCCTTTCGTGGAGCGGTCGGGGGAGTCTCCCCGACTCGAAAGCACAGAGACACCGACGCCTGAAACGGCGCGTCGGTGTCATCGGAATTCTGTCGGTGGCGCTCACCGTGGGCATGCTGCCGGGGGCGAACGCCGTGCCCCCGCCCACCCCGCGGTCGGGCGTCGATCTGCTCGACCTGCCGGAAGAGGTACCGGTACCCGGTGAGGACGGCGGTGTCTTCGCCGATCTGACCACCGGCACGGTCCCGATCGTCGACGACTACGAGGCGGAGCAGACGACCGCCCCGCCCGCGGCCGCGGCCAGCCAGCCTGTTACCGCGCTCACCCCGGGCCAGACCGTGCCCGTGGGCACCACCCCACTGCAGGTCGGCGCGCCCGCGGCGGCCACTCCGGCGGAGGCGGCGGCGCTCCAGGGCAACTGGCAGGTGTCCGTCGCCGACCAGACCGCCCTGGCCGACCGGAACATCGAAGGCGTCGTCTTCACGGTCACCCCGCCGGCCACGGCGACCGGGGAAGCGGTCGTCGCCCTCGACTACACCCGCTTCGCCGAGCTGTACGGCGCCAACTGGGCCGACCGGCTCCAGCTCACACAGTTCCCGTCCTGTTTCCTGACCACCCCTGATGTCGAGCCCTGCTCGGAGCCGGTCGAGGTCGGAACCGAGAACATCGTCACCCCGGCGGCGACCGACGCCCCCGGTGACGGCAAGCTCGACGGCACCCGTCAGATCAAAGCGACCCTGAACGTCGCGAGCCTGACCGACCCCGCGACCCCGCCCGCCGCGGCCAAGTCCGGCAGCAAGTCCGGCTCCGGTGCGACCGCCGACCGGGCGTCGTCCTCGAAGACGACGCCGGGCGGTATCGTGCCCGCCCTCCACCGGGCCCCGAGCGAAGCGGGCGGCGAAGCGCCCTTCGCCCGGCCCGCCTCCACCCGGTCGGCCTTCGCCGAGAAGGCCGCGGCAGCGGGCGCCAGCGTTCTGGTCGCCACCGCCAAGGGAAGCGGCGACAAGGGAGACTTCTCCGCCACCCCGCTGCCCAGCGCCGGTGAATGGACGGCCGGCAGCAGCTCCGGAGGCTTCTCGTACAACTACAAGCTCCACGCCCCGAGCGTCCCCGGCGGCCCCTCGCCGAACCTGGCCTTCGGCTACAGCTCGCAGGCCGTGGACGGAGCCACCTCCGTCACCAACAACCAGCCTTCCTGGGTCGGTGACGGCTGGGACTACAACCCCGGCTCCATCACCCGGACCTACCGCTCCTGCCGCGACGACACCGAAGGCGGCAACAACACCCGGCGGAAGACCACCGACCTCTGCTGGGGCTCGTACAACGCGGTACTCACCCTCGGCGGTACCACCACCGAACTGGTCCTCGACGACGCCGACAAGGCCACCCCCCACTCGAACAAGTGGGTCACGGCCAACGGCGACGGTTCCCGCGTCGAGCTGGTGAAGGACCCCGACATCGCCAAAGGCAGCGCGACGCCCAGCGGCGACGACGACGGGGAGTACTGGAAGGTCACCACCCGGGACGGCATGCAGTACTTCTTCGGCCGCCACCGGCTGCCCGGCTGGACCACCGGAAAGGAGACCACCGGCGCGACGTACGTCATCCCGGTCTCCGGCAACCAGCCCGGCGAGCCCTGCTACGACGCCGCGTTCGCCAACTCCTTCTGCAGCCAGGCCTGGCGCTGGAACCTCGACTACGTCGTGGACACCAAGGGCAACGCCATGTCCCTCTGGTGGAGCCAGGAGGGCAACTACTACGCCCGGAACTTCAAGTTCAAGCAGCCCGTGAAGTACGACCGCGGCGGCTGGCTCAAGAAGATCGACTACGGTCAGCGCGCCGACTCCCTCTTCACCGCCCCGCCGATCTCCCGGGTGACCTTCGACGAGGCCGAGCGGTGCTTCCGGGAAGGCACGGTCAGCTGTACCGAGGCCAACTTCACCTCCGGTGACTTCGAGAAGAACCGGATCTGGTACGACACCCCGGCCGATCTGTACTGCTCGGGCGCCACCGGCAAGGAGTGCTTCGTCCCGCTGCCGACGTTCTGGTCCCGCAAGCGCCTGGACTCGGTGACCACCTGGACCCAGCGCACCCCCGGTTCCACCGCGCTGTCCAAGGTCGACACCTGGGACCTGGACCAGTCGCTGCCCGCGGAGAAGACCGACGAGGGCACGGCCCTCTGGCTGGACAAGATCACCCGCTACGGTCACGGCCCCGACGGCAAAACCGCCAAGATCAACCCGGTCGAGTTCGTCGCCAACACGAACCCCATGCCCAACCGGGTCAAGGGGCCCGGGGACGCCAGCCCGCTGTACGACCGGCTGCGGATTTCCAAGATCGTCAACGAGTACGGCGGCGAGACGCAGGTCCACTACCGGCAGCCCACCGGGCCCTGCCGGACCGGCACCGGATTCCCGTCGCCCGAGGCGAACACGGGCCTCTGCTTCCCCGCGTTCTGGCACCCCGACCCGAACAAGGCCGGCGAGAAGACCGCCTGGTTCAACAAGTACGTCGTGGACCGGGTCGACGAGCTGTCCGGCATCATCGGCACGCCCGCGGTGAGCACCGAGTACCAGTACCTCGACGGCGGCGCCTGGGCACTCAACCAAGCCGAGTTCTCCAAGAAGAAGACCCGCACCTACGACCAGTGGCGCGGCTTCGAGACCGTCCGCACCATCAGCGGAGCCGACTCGGCCGACACCTACCAGGGCACCCAGCGCTCTCAGACCGAGGCGCGCTACTTCCGCGGCATGGACGGCGACAAGCTGCCGAACGGGCAGACCCGCTCGGTCGTCATGAAGGACAGCAAGGGCCAGGACATCGCCCGCGACGCCCTTCCCTACCAGGGCCGGGTCGCCGAAACCCTGACGTACACCAAGGTGGGCGGCACGGTCGTCACCCGGGAGGTCGACACACCGCGGCACAAGGTGCTCGCCACCCGGATCCGCGGCGGCGGGATCCCCGACCTCAAGGCGTACCGGGTGCTGGAGGACTCCAGCATGACCGTGACCGCCTCGTCCGGTACCCGTACCGACACCAATCAGCACACGGACGACGACATCCGCACCGAGCGGACCACCCGTACCACCACGGAGTACGAGAACGTCCACGACCTGCCGGTCCAGGTGGAGTTCCACGGGGACACCGGCCGGTCCGGCGACGAGACCTGCTCCCGGCTGAGCTATGTCCACAACACCGGGGCCCACCTGATCGGCCTCAGCAAGGAGACGAAGACCACCACCGGGCTCTGCTCGGCGACCGGAACCTCCGTCAAGGCGATGTCGGGCTCCCGGGTCACCTACGACGACGTCGCCTTCGGCGCCGTACCGACCGACGGGCTGACCACGTCCTCCTGGCAGCTGACCCCCGGCGGGGACCAGTGGGAGACCGCGCCCAGCTCCAAGCTGACGTACGACTCCTACGGCCGGACCAAAACCACCACCGACGCCACCAACAGCACCGAGACCATCACCTATACCCCGGCCACCGGCCAGGTCCACTCCGTCACCACGGAGAACGCGCTCGGCCACAAGTCGGTCAGCGAAGTGGAACCCGGCCGCGGTTCGGCCCTGAAGGAGACCGACGCCAACGGCCGCACCACCCGCTTCGTCTACGACGCACTCGGCCGGACGACCAAGGCGTTCGCGCCGTCCCAGACCGGCGACGAGGCATCCGCGCTCTTCGAGTACCACACCCCCTCCGGCCAGCCGCCCTATGTCGTCTCGCGGGCACTGCTCGAAGAGGGCGGCTATGCGGAGTCCGTCGTCTTCTACGACGGTCTGGGCCGTGAGCGGCAGAAGCAGGAGCCGGCCGTCGGCAAGGGCCGGCTGATCACCGACATCCTGTACAGCGCCAACGGCAGCATCCGCCGCACCAACAACGGCTACTTCGTGAAGGACGAGCCGCAGCGGCAGATGTACGAGCCGGTGGACGCCACCGACAGCAAGATCCCCAACGCCACCCTCTACAAGTACGACGGCCTGGGCCGCACCCTGGCCGAGACCCCGTACGAGGCTGGCGTGCCCAAGCCGGAGAAGGCGAACCGCAGCGAGTTCGGACTCGACTACGCCATCTCCATCCCGCCCGCGGGCGCCGCCGCCCAGCGGGAGTGGAGCGACGCTCTCGGCCGTACCGTCCGGATGGACACCTTCACCGACCACGGCCGGACCGCCTGGCGCTCCACCGCGTACGACTACGACACCCGCGGCGACCTGATCTCGGCCAAGAACCCCAAGGGCTACACCTGGTCCTGGAAGTTCGACGCCCTGGGCCGCCAGACCGAGGCCGTCGACCCGGACGCCGGGACCAGCCTCACCGAGTACGACCTGGCGGGGCGGCCCGTCCGGGCGCGCGACGGCCGGTCGAACTGGGTGCAGACGAAGTACGACGCCCTGTCGCGCCCGACGGAGGTCCTGCTCGAAAACGGCACGGGCCCCGCGACCCTGCTCCAGAAGACCAGCTACGACCAGATCACCGGAGCGGTCGGACTGCCCTCCGGCTCCACCCGGTACACCGACAACAAGCCCTACACCGAGGAGGTCACCGGATACACCTCCGACTACCAGCCCACCGGCACAAAGCTGACCCTGCCTACGGACATCGCGAGTAGGCACGGCCTCCAGCAGACCTACAGCTACAGCTACGAGTACTCCGACCGTACGGGCCGGATGGACGCTGTCAGCCTGCCTGCCGTGGGTGCCCTGACCCCGGAGAAGGTCGTCACCCGGTACAACGAGGACGGGCTGCCGATCTCCACCTCGGGCAAGGAGTGGTACACCTCCGGAACGGTGTACAGCCCGTACGGCCAGGTGATGCGGACCGTCAGCGGTGAGAACCCGCACCGTGTCTGGAACACCAACCTCTACAACGAGAGCACGGGCGCGCTGGAGCGCAGCATCGTCGACCGGCAGTCCATCAGCGACACCACGACCGTCACGGGCCACCGCGTCAACGACCGGCGGTACGGCTACGACCTGTCGGGCAATGTCACCTCGGTCCGCGACGCCTTCGGCAACGGCACCACCGAACAGCAGTGCTTCAGCTACGACATCCTCGGCCAGCTGACCGAGGCATGGACGGCATCCGCCGGCTGTACGGCACCGGGCAAGACGAGCGCCGCGCCCGAGTACCCCGACGGCACCAAGAACGTGTCGGCGGCGAACGACGGCTACTGGCAGTCGTACCGCTACGACGAACTGGGCCAGCGGGACTCCCTGGTCAAGCACGACCCGGGTCTCGACGCCACGAAGGACATCACCACCCGCTACACCTACGGAAAGACGGGCGGGGCGCAGCCCCACACCCTGACCAAAATCCAGACGACGTCCAGGACGGCAGCCGGGGCGGAGGTCACCAAGGAGGCGACCAGGACCTACGACGCGGGTGGCAACACCCTGACCCGGGAGGACGGCGCCGGATCGGAACAGGCCATCGCCTGGACCTGGGACGGCAAGGCGGAGAAGGTCACCGGCTTCGGGGAGAACGGCTCCGGCGCCTGGACCAACACGGCGGGCCGCTGCCTCGACCTGGCGGGTGGCCGGACCGCGCCGAACACCGCGCTCCAGACGTACTCCTGCAACGAGACCAAGGCGCAGCGCTTCCGGATCGACCCGGCGTCGAAGACGACCCCGGACACCGGCACGCTGAAGGTCCTCGGCAAGTGCGCGATCCCGCTGAACGGCGGAATCGCCGACGGCACCCCCGTCGTCATCGCCGACTGCACCGGTGCCGCCGGACAGCAGTGGAAGACGGTTGCCGCCGGGAAGAAGCTCCAGCACGCCGATTCCCAGAAGTGCCTGACCGTACCGGGCGCCGGGGCCCCGATCGGCACGGACCTCCAGCTCGCGCCGTGTGGCGCGGCGACCCAGGAGAACCAGTCCTGGACCCCGGCCGACGAGACCACGTACATCTACGGCCCCGGCGGCGACCGGCTGCTGTCGGTGTCCTCCGGCACCACGAGCCTGTACCTGGGCGAGGCGAAGCTCACCACGTCCGGCGGGATCGAGTCCTCCGTCGAGCGCTACTACGCCCAGCCGGGCGCGCCGACCGTGATGCGGTACGTCAGCGCCGGAAACAGCGAGCTGTCGGCCCAGATCACGGACCACAACGGCACGGCCATCGCGAGCGTGGAGCTGGCGCCGGGCAACGCGGTCAAGTTCTCCAAGAAGGACCCGTTCGGGGTGGACCGCTCCGAGCACCACGAATGGCGCTCCCAGCGGGACTACATCGGCGGTGACGACGACGCCTCCACGGGCCTCGTCCATCTTGGCGCCCGCGAGTACGAGCCGGCGACCGGCCGTTTCCTCTCCCCGGACCCGCTGCTGGACATCGCGGACCCGGTCCAGATGAACGGTTACGTCTACGGCGACAACAACCCCATCACCTTCGCCGACCCGAGCGGTCTGGCAGCCGCGTACCAGGGCGGCGGCGGAGGCGGCGGCTACGACGGGGCGGGCTACGGCGGCCCGTCGTGGTCCGAATACCAGGATGCCCAACGGATCATGGGCGTCTCGTTGATGGATGTCATCCTCTCGTCGGGCTGGGGAGTGCTGAAGGCATTCCTCGGCTGGGACGACGCGGTCGGCTGCGCGACACGGGGCGACCTCTGGGCCTGCGCGAGCCTGGCCTTCAGCGCGGTGAGCGGCCTCTTCGGCCTGGCCGCCAAGTTCAAGAAGATCGTCAGCGCGGTCAAGAGCATGATCTCGGCGGTCTCCGCCTGGAAGAAGGCCCAGGACCGCGCCCGCAAGGTCATCGAGCAGGCCAAGAAGGCCATGGAGGCCGCGAAGAAGGCCAAGGAGGCAAAGGCCCGCGCGAAGAAGGCCGCGCAGCTGAAGAAACAGAAGGCGAAGGAAGCGGCGGTCAGGGCGGCCAAGAAGGAGGCCCAGAAGACCGGCAACGCGGTCCAGAAGGCGAAGAAGGTCGAGGCCAAGAAGGCGGAGAGGCCGGTCAGGTCACCGGTCCAGCTGGTGAAGGCCCCACCGAAGCGGTCGGGAGGCAAGGGCGGTTCGGACGGCGGGGGGTCCTGCCCCAACCCGGGCAACAGCTTCACCCCCGGCACTCTGGTCCTGATGGCCGACGGCTCCACCAAGCCGATTGAAGACGTCCGCATCGGTGACCAGGTTGTGGCGACGGACCCGGAGACCGGCGAGACCGCGGTCGAGACGGTGACGGCCGAGATCACTGGCCGCGGCGAGAAGAACCTGGTCGACATCGTGATCGACACGGACGGCAGGAAGGGCTCGGCCACCGCGGAAATCACCGCCACCGACGGCCACCCGTTCTGGGTTCCTGAGTTGCGCGATTGGATCGACGCGACGGACCTTTCGGCGGGCGACTGGCTCCGTACGGGCGCCGGCACGCTGGTCCAGATCTCGGCGGTGGAACGGCGGACTGCACAGGCGACGGTTCACAACCTGACGGTTGAAGACCTGCATACGTATTACGTTGTCGCTGGCTCCGCAAATGTCCTGGTTCATAACTGTGGCCCGAGTTCAGGGAACTCGGAAAATTCATCCGGGGAGGCAATCGTTCACCTGGATCGACCCAATGGGCACGCCTTGATTACGATTCGATCTGGCGATGAGGTGCTCAGCACGCATCAGTTCGGTGGTGTTGGCCTTCCGGATAATGGAGTTGAGGAATTTGATCCGTCCATCCTTTCTTCGACGACCATCAACATAAGGATCCCGTTGCCGAACCCGGGAGGCGCTATGGCGTTCGCTGAAGTGATGATGACAAAGACTGCGAAGGGTGCCTATCCGGCGTACGATCTGGATAATCAAAGCTGCGTAACTTACTGCTCTCAGGTTCTGCACGCGGGTGGGGTAAGTGACATACCGTTGGATACTTTCAGCGCTACTAGGTGGCTGATCAGAAAGCACGGGTGAGGTCGCTGTGCGATGATGCTCAGGCCTACTTGGAAAGGGGTTAATCGGATTTGTCCATGCCGGAAGGTTGGGAGTGGCTTGAGGAGGTTCCCGGTGAGTGGAACCCGCCAGGGGAAATTCAGGATCCTTCAAACTCGGTCGGCGTCAACCTTGCGATTCAAATTCTTTCTTGCGATGCCGTAGGTCTGAATATCCGAGTCTTGGTCGGAAGGTTTATCGCCGAACAGTCGAATTTCACGATATGGTTCCTTCGTGAGGTGAAGGGATCCCGGCGTGATCTTCGCGAGGTTGCCATCATCTCGCGAACTCCTTCGGTCCAGACACGTTTGGTCTTCGAGGCCTGGAGTGTTTTCCGGGGGGCGTTGACCGAGGCAGGGTCGGTGGAGGAATTGCTTCCGAAAGTGGTGGCAGGAAGGGATGGCCTTTCCCGGGCATTGGTGGAGGCTATCGATAAGCTGGTGGCGGCGCGTGAGTTCTGACGTCGCTCCGGGGGAATCCGCGCTCCCATTCTGATGCTGTCCTTCGGCTCCCGTCGTTCAGTGGCGGGAGCCGAAGGCGTTATGGTGTCGGGTCATGGTCTCGCGAGGTGGAAGTTCCGTGTCGGCGCGTGGCGAGTCCGGAGTTCACGGGTGGATGAAATGGTCGCATCATACGACTAAATCCGGCGCCTGTTTGGATCCCATGGATATCAGGAAATTAACTCCATGAGAAGAATCGCCGCGCCGCACTACTCGTACAGCGAGGAGGTGGACGATGCCGGATGCCGAACACCCCGAGGACCGCTGGGTCCAGGTCAACCTCACCACCACCCCCTACCCCCTCCCTCCCGCCCTCTACGGCGGAATCGCCGAGCTGGCGAGGGAGTTGCTCCGCGGACCCGCCGACGAGTTCTTCTTCATGCACAAGCCGCCCGGGCTCCGGCTCCGGTTCCAGGCGCGGCAACTGGACGACGTACCCGGCCTCCGGAGTGAAGTACTCAAGCGGGCCGGGGAGTTCGGGGATGCCGTCGCCACTGTGTACGAGCCCGAGGTGTATCTCTTCGGGGGCGACGCCTCCATGCCCTACGTGCACCGCCTCTTCACCGCCGACGCCCTCGCCTGGCTCGACTGTCACCGGGCGGCGGCGACCGGGCAGGCGCCCGCGGGCTGGCGGGTATCACTGCTCCTGCTCCGCGAACTCCTCGGCGGGCTCGGCATCGTGGGGTGGGAGCACCGCGGGGTGTGGGGCGTCGTGCGGAGCGAGACCGGGCGGGCGCTGAAGCCGGGGCACGGGGACAGCGGGCGGCTCCGGGCCGAGCAGGGGATCCGGGAGTGGTGGGAGCGGCCCAAGGAGGGTGCCTTGGACACGCTCCCGCAGGAGTGGCGGGCCCGGATCGCCGCCCACGGCGACGCAGTCCGCCGCGCCGCCGACGCCTGGCGCACCGGCTACTTCGAAGCCGGGCAGGCCGTCCGCGGGCCCCGCCGCGCCGCCGCCTATGCCGTGATTTTCCACTGGAACCGCGCCGCGCTGCCCGCCGCCCGCCAGTCCCTGCTCACCGAGGCGCTCGCCTCCGACGGGGTGGTGTGACATGCCGGACCATGACAGCCCCCTGCTCATCGGCGGCACCGCGCTCGTCCGGATCGCCGGGGTGCCGTGCGCCCTGTGGACCGCCGCGGGCAACCCCCGTCTGGCCGAGCGGCTCGCCGACCACGCGGACGCCGCCGACCGCCGGGCCGCACGGGCCCGTTGGCTTGCCGCCGCGCTCGGCGAGGTCGTCCCGGACGGGCGGCTGGCCGATGCGGAACGGCATGCCGTACTGGCTCTGCGCAGGCGGCTGCACTCCGGCGCGGCGCCCCGGCCGGGGGAGTGCGGGATGCTGACCCGGCTGCCCGCCGTGCCCTGGCCGCTGGCCCGGGAAGCCGGGGAGCTGCTGCGGGACGCCCGCGCCGGGGCCGCCGCGCAGTCCGCCCTCGAACGCGAACTCGCCGGGGAGCGCGAACGGGTGGGCGCGCTGGCCTGGCGGCTCCTCGACGAGAGCCCCGTGCTGCGGGCGTTCGTCGACACCGCCAGCCCCGGACTGACCGCCGACATCGCCCGGATCCTCGCCGAGGGCGAGGGCTGGACCGGTAAGCGGCTGCGCAAGCGGTCCGGATATCTCTGGCGGGCCGTCGCCCGGGCGGCCGTGAAGACGACCCCCCGGGGCTGGGCCTGCCATATCGCCGCCGTACCCGTGGCAGAGCAACCGGCTGCCGTCCGTGGCGGAGCCCTGGCAGGAGACCCCGGCCCGTTCGGCGCCCCGGGGCCCCTGCTCCCGGCCGCCGACGCCCCGGCTTCCTTCCAGCCGCCCGCCCCCGGCCGCCCCGCCCCCCTCCTCCCGCCCGGCGCGGCCGTCGGTGCCCTCGCCGCCACCGCCGCCGAGAACGTGCATCTGGTACGGACCCGGCTGACCGCCGCCGACCCCTGGGAAGGCGACCCGGCGACCACCTACGTCCCCGCCGCCCTCCAGGTGACCGACCCCGACGGGCGGATCCGCTGCTACGGAGTCGACCCGGCCGACCCCGCCCGCACCCGCCAGGTCGCCGTCCGCCGCACCCGGGTCCTCGACACCGTCCTCCGGCTGCTCGCCGCCGGCCCCTGCACCCTCCCCGACCTCGAACGCGCCATCGCCGGGCCCGCGGGCGCCCCCGCGCTCCACGGCTTCCTCGGCCATCTCGTACGGCTCGGAGTGCTCCAGCCCTGCGGAGCGCCGCGACGGCATACCGGGGCCTGGGTCCCCGCCCGCGACCTGCGCCGCCCCGGCACCCTGCCGCACCCGGCCCGTAGCGGCCGTACGGACGACTGGTTCGTCGACTCCTACCGCACCCTCGACGCCACCGTCCCGGCGGCCGCGACCGAACGGGTCCGGCGCGCCCTGGCCGCCGTCGCCCGGGTGGACCGGCTCCGGCAGGCCGACGCGGCCGCCGCGCCCGGCTCGGCCGCGCCCCCGGCCGCCGCCGGAGCCGTCGGCGAGGAACCGCGCCCCCTCGGCGCCGTACTCGCACACCTCCTCGCCGACGGAGCGCCCCCGGCCGGCCTCGGCACCCTGCGCCGCTACGCGGGCTGGCACCCGCCCCACGACCCGGCCTCCGGCTACGCCCGGCTGCTCGCCCATATCGACCGCCACCGCGACGAGACCACGGTCGACATCGGCCACGGACTGCTGGACGCCCTCGGCGCGCCGCCCGCCGAAGAGGTCCTGCCCGCCTGGCCGCTGGACTGTCTGCTGCGCCCCCTGCCCGGCCCCGGCGGACCCGTCGCCGTCCTCGAAACGGCCTCCGCCGCCCATGTCCTCGACGCCCGGTTCGCCGAAGCGCTGCACACCCTCCACGGTCGCCACGAACCCGTCGACGCCTACCGCGAGTTCCTCGCCGCGGTGGAGCGCCGCTCCGGCGCCCGCTTCGTCGAACTGCTGCTACCCCCGGCCGGGGAGCGCGCCGCGAACGCCGTCCGGCGGCCCGTCACCACCCGCTGGTGGACCGGCGACCCCAACCACGCCGCGTACTGCCCGCCCGGCGGCCCCCCGCAGCGCTACCTCCCCCTGGACCGCATCACCCTGCGGCGGTCACCCGGCACCGGACTGACGGCCGAGGCCGACGGCGTACGCCTGCTGCCGGTCCACCACGCCACCCGCGTCCCCCTCCCCCCGTACGACCTGCTCGCCGGGCTGCTGCTGCGCGCGGGCCACCCCGCGGCCGCCACCACGCTGCGCCTCGACGGACTCGCCGCCGCAGAACCCCGCACCCCGGAGGTCGTCCGCACCCCGCGGCTGACCGCAGGGGGCGACCTCGTCGTCTCCCCGGCGACCTGGCGGGTACCCCGCGAACTGCTCCGGCCCGCCCGCGACGGCGACTTCGCCCGGGCCCGCGCCCTCGCCGCCCTGGCCCGCGCCGCACATCTGCCGCGCTGTGTCCTCGTCAGACCGTCCGCCGACGCCAAGCCCCTGCCGGTCGATCTGACGTCGCCCGTCGCGATCACCCTCTTCGAACGGCTCTGCGCCACCGTGCCCGGCGACGACCTGCTGATCGAGGAGATGCTGCCCGGGCCCGACCGGCTCACCCTGCGCGACGCGGCCCACCACGGCGCCGCCGTCGCCGGACAACTGCTGCTCACCCTCGCCCCCACCAGGGACCCCGAAGAGCTGGCCGCGCTCGCCGCCGCCGCGCTCACCCACGGCGTTCCCGGTCCCCGCACCCCCTGTGCGACGGCCACCGGGACGGTCACCACCCCCTAGAAGAAACGAAGGAGAACCCCATGCCCATCGCCGAGACCATCGAAATGACCGACCTCGACGCCCTCATCGACGAGTTGGACGAGCGCGTCACCACCGCCGACTCCGGTGCCGAGAACATGGCCGACACCGTCGGTATCTGCACGTTCCTCGCCTGCACCGCCATCCTGGGCATCTGCGTCTGATCCGGATCCGTACCGAACGAGTCGCCCGGCCGCAACGACCGGGCGGCTCACCGTGCCCAGTACGGAGCACTCATGTCTTCGAGCCCCCGGACCGTCCCCGCACCCCTGGACTCCCCGCGAGCCCTTCAGCGCGCGGTCCGCCTCCTCCGCGACTTCCGTCCGGGCGACGCCGTCGCCTGCGACCCCGGTGTCCCCGTGCTCGCGGCGCTGGTCGCCGCCACCGGAACCGGTGACGCGGTATCGGTCGCGCGCCGCGCCGTGGCCGCCTGGGCGACCACCGTCGGCCGCGGCCCCTCCCACCACGCCCTCTACAACTCCGGACTCGCCGGAACCCTGGTCGGACTGCACCACGCGGCCGTGCTTCACCCCCCGCTGCTCCGCGTCGCGGACCGGCTCCGCGGCCATCTCCTCACCGCCGCCGCGCAGCGCCCCTGGCGCACCGAGCAGGTCGCCCTCACCGACTACGACCTGATCAGCGGCCCGGCGGGCACCCTGCTCGCCCTGTACGCCACCACTCCCGCCCCCGCCCACCCGGCGCCGCTCGCCGACCACCTCGGGACGCTCTGCGACTCCGCCGACCTGGCCCGCCTCCGTACCGGCGGCTACCAGGACGACCCCAACCTCCACTGGCTCCACGGCCGGATCAACACCGGCGCAGGCCACGGTGTCGCCGGACTGGCCACGGCCCTCACCGCCGCCGTCCGCCGGGCGGGCCCCGACCCGCGGCTCACCCGCGCCCTGCGCCGCACGGCGGACTGGCTGATCGAACAGTCCTTCACCGACGAACGCTCCGTTTGGAGCTGGGACGGCGCCGGTCTCGACGGCACCCCGCCCGCCCCCGGCCCCCGCCCCCGGCAGGCCTGGTGCTACGGCAACCCCGGTATCACCTGGGCCCTGTGGGACGCCGCCGACGCCCTCGGCGACGAGCGGACCGCCGCCTGGGCGACGGCCGCGTTCACCACCCTCGCGGACGCCTGGGACCCGGACTTCCATCTCTACGGCAAACTCCCCGCCGACCGCCTCGGCCTCTGCCACGGCGTGGCGGGCGTCCTCACCGTCGCCGACGCCTTCGCCCGGCACGCCCGCCTCTCCGCCGCCGCGACCCTCCGCGCCCGCCTGCTGCGCCACCTGGACACCCGGATCCCCGAACTGGACGAACCGGCCTGGCACCACGGACTCCTCGGCGGTACGACGGGAGTCCTGGCCGCCCTGCTGACCACGGGGCACGGAGCGTCGCGCGACTGGCTGCCCTGTCTGGGACTGCGGTAGCCCCGGGCGCGTCGGCGGCCGGGGCGGCGGGTGCCTGGGTGCCGGAGTGCCGGCCGGGCCGCGGGCGGGGGCGTGACGCCCGCTCAGCGGCCCACCGGATCCCCCTCCGCGCCGTCCCCCGGGGACACCAGGGCCAGCAGTCCGCCCTCGTCCAGCGGGGTGGGGACGGTCAGGGTGCGGACGAGGGAGCCCGCTGCCGCGTCGGCGAGATGGACCTCGCCGTGGCCGCCGCGGCTGACGGCGATCAGGCCGTGCGCGGGTGACGCGGCGACCGCCCGCCGCTGGACGCCGTCCCAGGGCGGGGCGTCCGGCCGCGGGGCGCCCGACATCGGCGGCAGCGGGACGCGGGCCGTGATCCGGGCGGTCTCCGGGGAAAGCAGGACCAGTTCGTCGCCGTCCGGGTGGATCCGGGCGAACGCCAGATGCCGGGCGGCGACCGCGAAACGGAACACCAGGCCCGGGCCGAGCGGGATCCGGCCGCCGCGGCCCGAGTCCAGGCCGTACCACCAGGCGCAGTTGGTCCACTCGGGCCACCGCTCCGGATCCCCGGGGCCGCCCCGTACCGTCGACCACAAGGTCCGGCGCACCGGGTCCAGCCGCAGATAGTAGCCGCGGCCCTCGCCGCCCCAGGGCAGCACCGGTTCCGCGGTGAGGCCGTCGCCGGTCCGCAGCGCCCGGTGCACGCCCTGCCCGGTGGCGGCGAACAGCCGTCCCGAGACCGGGTCGTACGCGTCGCCGTGCCCGTCGTCCGGCAGCGGCAGCCCGCAGGCCGGGGCCGCGGGCGGGCAGGACGGCGGGGCTTCGTCCAGCGCCGCCCAGGAGTAGGCGGCCAGCGCTCCCGGCTCGCGCTGCCGCAGCACCACCCAGGGATCGCCGGAGCCGTCCGTGTGCGGCGGCGGGGGTACGAGGACGACGCCCGGCTCACCCGGGCGGGCCGTCCGTACCCGCACCGCGCGGGGGCCGCCGTCCGCGCCCAGGTCGACGGCGGTCAGCAGATCGGTCCACGGCTCCTCGTTGCGGCCGAGGCCGGTGGTCACGGCGATCCGCCGCCCTGCCGGATCGGCGGCCAGATGCTCGGCCGGGACCGCGACGGGCACGGTGGCCGCGGTGAGCGGCCGGCCCCGGTCCGGGCCGTACGGGTCGAGGACGACCAGCTCGCCCGCCCGGTCGTCGACGAAGGCGGTACGGCCTCCGGACAGCGAGAGGAAACCGGCGTGCTCGGCGGGGTGACGGCCGGGCAGCAGCGCCGTCTCCCGGCCGTCCGACGGGTCGAACACCCGGAGTCCGCCTGCCACATGGTCGGCGACGAGCAGGCGGGGCGAGGCGGCTGACACGGGCGGCTCCCGGGGCGGTGGAAACGGATGTTATTGGAAATGATTATCATGTGGGTCCTATGGTGTGCCGCGAAGGGCGGCGCGCGCAAGTGATCGCGGACGGCGGAGGCCGGACTCGGCCTGGTGCTCGGATCCGGAGAAGTTGATGAAAAGCCGCGAACAATGTGAAAGGGGAGGAATCATGAAGCTGCGGACACGGATCTGTGTGCTGCGCAGGCTGATCGCCGCCGCTCTCGCCGGTGCCGTACTGGTCGGCTGCGGTACGGCGGCGAACGACGGCGACGGCGGGGCCGCCAAGGGGGAACCCACCGACATACGGGTGGCCCCCATCAAGCCCGCGCGGAGCGTCACCGACGCCAAGGGGGTGCGCGTCACCACCACCGAGCCGCCCGAACGCGTGGTCTGCCTGGTCGCCCTCTGCGACGACATGCTCGTCGAACTGGGCATGACGCCCGTCGCCACCAACTCCGCGCTCCTCGCCCACCCCGGCTTCCTCGGCAAGGCGAAGGCGGCCGCGGTGCCGCAGATCCCGGGCGGCTTCCTCAGCCCGGAGACCGAGGCCGTGCTCTCCCACCGGCCCGACCTGGTGATCGGCCTCGCCGACACCCACGGCAGACTCGCCCCCGCCCTCAAGGGCGCCACCGTCTTCTGGCCCCTCCAGCCGGGCGACTGGCAGGACAGCGTCCGCTATCTGCGCGATCTGGCCGCGCTCACCGGCCGTACGGAACAGGGCGAACGGGCCGAACACGGGTTCCGGGAGAAGCTCGCCCGCGCCGAGGCCGACCCCAGCGAACGCACCAGCCTGATCGTCTTCGGCAGCGACGAGAACTTCGGCGTCGCCACCCCCGGCACCGACGTCACCGCCGGACTCTTCCCGAAGCTGTCGCACTATCCGTGGAAGAGCCGCGGGGCGCAGGGCAGTTACAGCCTGGAGGAGATCCTCGCCCGCGAGGTCGACGTGCTGTTCGTCGAGACGCTCTCCTTCGGCGGCGCGAAGGACGGCACCCTGTCGCGGAGGCTGGCGAAGAACCCGCTCTGGTCCCGGATCCCGGCGGTCCGCGAGGGGCGCGTGTACGAAGTCGACGCCGAGGTCTGGGCCAAGGGCCGCGGCACCCGGTCGCTGGGCATCGTCCTCGACGAGGCCACGGCGAAGCTGCGGTGAGCGGGCGCACCGTCGTCGCGGCGGGCGTCCTGACGGCGGCGGCCGTGGGCTGCGGACTCGCCCTCGGCACCCCGCCGGTGCCGCCCGCGGAGTTCGCCGGCTCGTTCGTGGTGACCGAACTCCGGCTGCCCCGGCTGGTGCTGGCGCTGGTCGCCGGTGCCTGTCTGGGCGCCGCCGGACTCGTCCTCCAGGAGGCCCTGCGCAATCCGCTGGCCGTCCCCGAACTCCTCGGGGTCTCCTCCGGCGCGGCCCTCGCGGTCGTCGGGCCGCTCGTCCTCGCCGTCTCCGTCCCGCCGGCGCTCCAGCCCTTCCTCGCGATCGGCGGCGCCGCGGCGGGCGGCGCGCTCACCCTGCTCGCCGCCGGGGCCGCTCGCGGCCCCTCCGCCGTCCTGCTGTGCGGCGCGGCCGTCGCCGCCGCGCTCCAGTCCGCCCTGCTGGTCCTGATGGTCCTCGCCGACCAGCTCGACCTCCAGCTGATCCACCGCTATCTCCTCGGCAGCCTCTCGGCCCGCACCTGGGACGACGTCACCGAGCTGCTGCCGTGGCTGGTCGCCGCGGTCCCCGCGCTGGTGCTGTGCGCACCGGTGCTGTCGGTGCTGCGGCTCGGCGACGACGACGCCCGGGCCCTCGGCGTCCGGGTGCACCGGGCCCGGGCGGCCGCGCTCGCCGTCGCCGTCGTCCTGATCGCCCCCGTGGTCGCGGTCTGCGGCCCGGTGGCCTGGGTGGGGTTCCTCGCCCCGCATCTGGCACGCAGGCTGGCACCGGGGAAGGACGCCGTCGGGTGGCTGCCGTGGTCCGCGGTCTGGGGCGCGCTCATCGTGGCCTGGGCGGACCTGCCGGCCCGGCTCGCGCTGGCACCCGTCGAGACCCCGGTCGGCGCATGGACCGCGCTGCTCGGGGTTCCCGCGGGCGTCCTGCTGCTCAAATACCGGCCGGGCGGCGCCCGTCCGCAGCGGCGGGCCGGGGCCGGGGGAGCTGCCGCCGGGTCCGGGGGCCCGGCGGCCCCGGGGGCCCGGGAGACCGCGCCGCCGGGTGCCGCGCCCTCGCGGGCGGGGCACGGGCCCCCGCCCGGGGGAGCGGGCGCCGGGCCCGTGCCCGCGGGCGGGTCCGGTGGTCCGGCGCCCGACGACGACGGCCGGTCACCCACCCGGCTGCCCGGTCCGGCCGGGATGCCGCATACCCGCCCGGGAGGGTCCGGACCTGCGGGCGGGATGCCGGGTACCCGCCGGGGAGGTGCCGGATGAGACGTCTGCTGCTGCTCTGCGCCCTGGTCGTGGCCGCCGGGTGCGCCGGGATGGTCGCCGGGCGGGCCCTCGGCCCGGCCGGGGTCTGGGAGGTGCTGGGCGGCGGCGGTTCGCCCCTCGACCGGCACATCGTCTACGAACTCCGGCTGCCTCGCGCCCTGGTGGCGCTCACCGCGGGCGCCTGCCTCGGGGTCGCGGGCATCGTGCTCCAGTCCGCCCTGGCCAATCCGCTCGCCGCGCCCGAGGTGACCGGTGTCGCCCCGGGCGCCGTCCTGGGGGCCGTCGTCGCCTCGGGAGCCGGGCTCGCCGGGTGGCGCTCGCCCGGTGCCGTGGTCGTCGCCGCCGTCGTCGGCGGGTTCGCCGGAGCCGGGCTGCTGTGGCTGCTCGCCGGACGGGAGCGCTCGGACCCCTTCGGCGCCGCCGTCTACGGAGTCCTGGTCTCCGCCGTACTGTCCGGCGCCACCGCCATGGTCCTGCTGGCCGCCCCGGGCGAACTGGGCAGTGTCGTCCAGTGGCTGGTCGGCTCCACCGAGGGCCGGGTCATGGACCACTGGAACCTGCTCTGGCCCTGGGCGCTCGGCTGGCTGCTCGCCGCCTGGGCCTTGGCGGCCCCGCTGACCCTGCTCCGCTGCGGCGACGACGAGGCCGCGGCCCGGGGGCTGCCCACCGGGCGGATCCGGCTCGCCGCCCTGGGGTGCGCGGTCGCCCTGACCGCCGGGGCGGTGGCCACCGTCGGCGCCCTCGGCTTCGTCGGACTGATCGTCCCCCATCTGGCGTTCGCCCTGCACGGCGCCGACCTGCGAACCGCCCTGCCGGGCGCGGCGCTCACCGGCGCCGCCGTGGTCGGCGGCGCGGACGCCACCGCCCAGGCGCTCTCCCGGCTGCTCACCGACACCCTCGGAGCCGACCGGCTGAGCGTACCCACCGGGGCGCTGACCACCTGCGCGGGCGCGGCACTGCTGCTGATCGTGGCCCGCCGTATCCGCGAAGAGGAGACACCGGCATGACCACGACGGAACCGGACCGCGGACGGAGCGGCGAGGCACCGCCGGAGCGCACGGAGCGCACGGCGGCGAAGGATCGGCCGGAGGGGCCGGAGGCGCCGGCCGGTGGCGGGGGAGCGGCGGTCCGGGTCGCGGACGTCCACTTCGGCTACCCGGGCCGGGAGGTGCTCCGCGGTGTCTCGCTGACCGTACGGGACGGCGAGTCCGTCGCCCTGATCGGCCTCAACGGCTGCGGCAAGAGCACCCTGCTCCGGCTCTGCGCCGGGCTGCTGCGCCCGTCCCGGGGGCGGATCCTGCTCGGCGGGGACGATGTCACCCGCCTCCCGCGCCGCAACGCCGCCCGCCGGGCCGCGCTGCTCCACCAGTCGGCCTCGCCCGTCGCCGGGATGACGGTACGCCAACTGGTCGCCCAGGGGCGGTACGCGTCCCGGGGGCCGCTCGGCATGCTGCGCGGCGGCGACGACGCGGTCACCGCCCGGGCCATGGCCGACACCGGGACCGGCGGCTGGGCGGACCGCCCGGTCGCCTCCCTCTCCGGAGGCGAGCGCCAGCGGGTCCGGCTGGCCATGGCGCTGGCCCAGGACACCCGGGTCCTCCTCCTCGACGAACCGACCACCTATCTCGACCTGCGGCACCAGCTCGATGTGCTGGCGACGGTGGACCGGCTGCGGCGGGAGCGCGGTCTGACGGTGCTGATGGTCCTGCACGACCTGAACCAGGCGGCCCGGTTCGCCGACCGGATCGTCGCGCTGCGGAACGGCGTGGTGGCCGCGGACGGCCCGCCGCGCGAGGTCGTCACTCCCGCGCTCCTCTCCGGAGTGCTGGGGGTGGCCGGACGGGTCGGCACCGATCCGCACGGCAACTGGCCGGTCTGTTACCCGGATCACCCCGTCCCGCTCGCCGAAGGCATTGCGGAATGAAAATCATATTCATTAAGGTGAAGGTGTGTTCGCGACCGCGGGCACACCCGATGAGGAAGGGAAATTCCGCCGTGGACCAGCACAAGGTGTTCGCCCCGATCGCCGACCCGGCCCAGCTCGCCCATCTGTCGGCCAGCCACTGCAACGCGCTCGTCGAGAACCCCTTCGACGACGCCGCCGTGGCCGAGGCGGGCGCCGAGGCCGTCGCGGGCGAGTGACCGCACACCGCACACCGCACACCGCATGACGGCATGACCGTATGACCGGCCGGTACCGGGCGCCGTTCCCCGAGCGCGCCCGGTACCGGCTGCCGGGCCCGTCCGTACCCCGCGCGGTCGCACGGCCCTTGCGGCCGCGCACCCGTGCCGCCCGGATCCCGTGCCCCCCGGGCACCGCGGAGAACCGGTACTCCGCGGAGAACCGGACACCACCGTGGAGAAGCCGGCCGTGGACGAACCCAGTTGAGGAGACCGTTCGTGAACACCCCCCGCCTGACCGCCGGTACCGCCCTGGTCGCCGTCCCCGGGAGGGGCCCGGCCCTGCGCACCCCCGACGGCACCTTCCTCCGGGTCGACACGGCGGGACTCCCCGTCGAGGACCTCCTCCGCCTGTTCGGCGGCGCGCTCCCGGACCGGGGGCCCGGCGGCGGGCGTACCGCCGAACAGGCATACGGCGGTACGGATTCCGCCCAGGTCCCCGGTTCGGGCGACGACGACGGCGGTACGGCAGCCCGGCGGGAGGGGGCGCCGCCCAGTGAAGGTGGTGCGGCCGCCCGGCGGGGGAGCGCTCCGCCGCCCGGCGACGGCGCGCACCCCGCGACCGGCGGGCCCGCCCGTACGGACCGGCTGTTCGCCGCCTTCGAGGAGGCCGGATACGCGACCCGGAGCCCGGCCGCCCCCGCCGACCCGGACACCCCCCTCGCCGGAATCACCGTGCTCCTGCTGGGCGATCCGGTGCTGACCCGCCCGGTCGCCCGGCTCGCCCGCGAGCTGGGGGCGGAACCGGAACCGGCCGCCGCCGGTGATCTGCCCGGGCGGGCCGCGCCCGGCGGCCGTACCGCCGTCGTCTGGTGCCTCGACGGCCCGGTACCGGCCGGTCTGTGGGACACCGCCGACCGGCTCTCCCGCGACGGTGTCCCCTGGGCGCGCTGCCACCGCGAGGGCGCCGTGGTCTGGCTGGAGCCCCCGGCGTCCGGACCGTACGGAGTCACCGCGGCGGACGTCCGGCTGCGCAGACTCGCGGCCACCCCGGCCCACCGCGAACTGGCCGCCTACTGGGCCGGATCCCGGACCCCCGACAATGGCCCCCGGCACACCGCGGCCTCGGCCGCCCTGACCGCCGCCCTCCTCGTCCACGATCTCGCGGAGTTGCTCCGGCGCGGCCCGGCACACCTGCCGCCGGTACTGCGCCGCACCGACCTGCGCGATCTGACCACAACCATGCACCCGGTCCTGCCCGTGCCCGCGTGCGCGCCCCTCCCGGAGCCGGCCGACGGCGGCGGGACCGCCCGGGCCGTGGACCACGGCCCCGGGCCCCGGACGGAGGCCGCCCGGACCGTTCCCGGGTCCGCCCCGCGGCCGGGCGCGGCGTCGTGACCCTGACCGTCCGGGTGCCCGCCGGCGGGGTCCGCCTCGCCGCCGACGTCCACCTTCCGCCGCCGGACCCGGCCCGGCGCCCGTACCCCACCGTCCTCATCCGCACCCCCTACGGCCGCCACGCCCATCTGCCCGAGGCCCGGGCCTGGGCCGCGCGCGGCTTTGCCGCCGTGGTCCAGGACGTCCGCGGCCGGTACGGCTCCGGCGGTGGCTGGCAGCCTTACACGCACGAGCGTGCCGACGGCGCGGCCACCCTCCGCTGGATCCGTGAACGCCCCTGGAGCGACGGCCGGATCGTCGCCGCCGGATCCTCCTACGCGGCCTACTGCGCCCTGGTGACCGCCGTCCACAAAGACAGCGACGGCGACGACAACAGGGAAAGCGACGGTCACGGCGGCGGAGCCGACGCGGTCGTCGCCGCCGTACCCGCCCTCGGCACCGCCGAGACCGCCCGCGAACCCTCCGGCGCCGAACGCCTCCTCGGCCGGGCCGGCTGGTGGGCCGCCCACGGGGACCGCGCCGACTCCGACCCCGCCGCGCTCGACCACTTGCTCCACCGCGACCCCGGACTCCTGGCCCACCTCCCCGTCACCGACCTGCCCGCCCGGCTCGGCCGCCCCCTGCCCTCCTGGCCCGGCGTCTGGCGGGCACCCCGCACCGGGTACGTCGTCGGCCGCGCCCCCGCCGCCCCTACCCCCCTGCTCGCGATCGGCGGCACCCACGACCCCTTCGCCGCCGACACCCTCGCCCTGTGGCGCGCCTGGGGCGGCCCCGCCGCACTGCTCCTCGGCCCCTGGGGCCACCGGCTGACCCGCGACCCCGGCCCGGGCGCCCGCCCCGAACACCACGTCGACCTGGGCGGGCTGACCGCCGACTGGGCCCGTCAGGTGTGCCGGGGCCGCACACCCGCCGGGCGGCGCGGCGCCGTCGCCCTCGCCGGATCCCCGTCCTGGTACCCGGCCGCCGCCCTCGCCGGACCCGACACCGTCCGCCGATTCCCCCTCGCGGGCGGCCCGCTGGGCACCACCCTCCTGTACGGCGCCGAGTTCCGCGCCGACCCGGCCCGCCCCGTACGCTCCGACGATCTGCGCGCCGATCCGCCGCGATCCGGCGAGGACCACCCCGACCGGGCCCTGTTCGTCACCGCGCCCCTGACCCGCGCCACCGACCTCCTCGGCACCGCCGCCGCCGAACTGCACGCCACCGCCGACACCCCCGCCGCCGACTGGTTCGTCCGGATCGTCGCCCTCCGGCCGGACGGCCGCGCCGAACCCCTCGCGCTCGGCACCGCCCGCACCGCCCACCCGCCCGGCGCCTGGTCCACCGTCAGGGTCCCCCTCGGCCCGCTGGCCCGGCGGCTGCCCGCGGGCACCCGGCTCCGGACCGAGGTCACCGGCCACCACTTCCCCGCCCACGCCCGCAACCCCCACACCGGGGAGGACCCCGTCACCGCCGTCCGGCTGCTGCCCTCGCACCGGGCCCTGCGGCCCGCCGCATCCGCGCTGCTGCTGCCCGTCGCCGAACTGCGCGGCTCCGAAGCCGTACCGGACCTCTCCCAGGAGATATGCACATGACCACCGCGACCGGTCCCGCGCCGCTGCCGCTGGACCATCTCACCGACCCCGTCTGCGGCATCGTCCGCGATGTCCGGCCCGTACCGCACCCCGCCGGGGCCCCGCCCCGCTACACCGCCGTGACCGCGGAGGTGTCGGACGCCCGCCGCTTCGGGGCCTGGCCCGCCGACCGGGTCTCCCTCGGCACCACCTTCGGCGACCCGGAGGGAGCGCGGATCGCCGCCGTCGCCGAGGCCGTCGAACGCTACTGCGGCAACCGGCTCCCACCGCCAGGCCACCCGTCGGCCCCGCGCCGAGCCACCGCCGCCGAACTCACCGCCGAAGGGCGCCGGGTGTACGGCCCCGGCGAGGTCCCCGCGTACGCCGACTGGCAGTACGCCCGCCCCGGCTTCCCCTACCGGCCCCTCACCCCGGACACCCCCGCCCTCTGGACCCCCGCCGACGAGAACGGGCGGCCGTGCTGGGTGCCCGTCGCCCTCAGCCACCTCAACTGGCGGCAGGGCCCGCTGCGGCGGCTGCCCCGCACCCACCACCTCAACTACGCGGGCATCGCCACCGGCCGGGGCCTCGACGACGCCGCCGAACGCGGACTCCTCGAGATCGTCGAACGCGACGCCCTGGAACTGTGGTGGCGGCTCGGCGGACCGACCCGCGGCATCGACCCCGGCTCCGTACCCGGACTCGCCGACGACCTCGCGGGCTGCGCCCTGGAGGTCCGCGTCGTGGAACTGCCCTCGGAGTTCGCGCCGTGCGCCGCCGCGCTCGTCCACGATCCGGAGCGCGGGCTGTACGCGGCCGGGTTCGCCTGCCGCTACGACCCGGCGGAAGCCGTTCGCAAGGCGGTCCTCGAAGCCGTCCACACCTGGGTGTTCACCCAGGGCACCACCGACCCGGACGGCTGGGTCTTCCGCGCCGTCGACGCGGGGCTCCTCGCCCGCGGCCTCTACTTCGACCACCGGGCCGACCGGCGCTATCTCGACGACTGCGGCGACGACTTCGCGGCCGTGCGCGACCTCGGCGCCCAGGTACAGGTCTGGCTGGACCCGCGGACGGAGCCCCTCGCCCGCCGCTTCACCCGGCCCGCGCTCGGCACGGTCCCCGTCGGCGATATCCCGCCCGGCGACCGGACCCGCCTCCACGCCGCCCTGGCCGAGCGCGGGCACCGGATCCTCACCACCGACCTGACCACAGAGGACGTGGCCCGTACCGAACTGCGGGTCGTCCGCACCCTGGTCACCGGACTGATCCCGAACGCCCCGGCCGCCTTCGCCTACTTCGGCAGCCCCCGGTTCGCCCGGGCCGCCCTCGAACGCGGCTGGCGCTCCGAACCGCCGATACGCGCGGACGACTTCACGCTCGTCCCGCCGCCCCACATGTGATGGCCGCGACACAGGGGCTCCCGGCGGCCCGGGGCCGTACGCCGGGACGGCCGGGGGAGCCGCGCCGGGCGGCCGGGAACCCCGGCACGACGGGTGCGGGCCCGGGAGATACGGAAACGGGCGGAGTGGCGGGCGGTACGGCGCCGGGCGGCGGGGCGACGGCCCCCGACAGCGCCACCCCACGCCCGGGCGGGCCGCAGTGCGCCGGGCCCGAGCCCGGTGCCGCGGCGTACGGCCGGCCGTACCCCGGACGGCAGCCCGACGGGCCGAACGCCGCAGGTCCGGGCACGCCCGGTGCGCCGTTCCGCGGCGCGACGGGGCGCGTGCCCGGCGCCGCGGCGTGCGGGGAGTGCGACCGGCCGCACTCCGCCGGGACGGCCGAGCCGGGCGCGCCGGTGTGCATACTCAGTGGTAGGGGGCGATTGCTCATGCAACAGGTGGGGGTTCAGTGCTCCGTATCCATTTCTCCGGCGAC
>NZ_JBSFNQ010000061.1:0-46206 GCF_053981115.1 Streptomyces sp. NPDC003691
GTTCCGGTCACGTCGATGCGCCGCACCATGAGCCCGGCACGGTTCCGGTGCCGGGACGCGGGTGGATCAGCCGGACCGCAGCAGGGCGGCGCCGATCTCCACCAGCCGGTCGCCGAGATCGGGGCGCGCCCCCAGCCGCCCCGTGCGCACCGCGTTGTCCACGACCGTCAGCACCGCACTGACCACGATCCGGCCCTCCGCCGGGTCGGTGCCGGGCCGGGCCTCCTCCAGCAGCCGTCCCCAGAGCGCCAGATACTCCCGCTGCGCCTGGCGGGCCGACCGCCGTTCCTTCTCGGGCAGCTGGTCCAGCTCGCCGAGGATCAGCCCGATCAGATGCCCGTGCCCCAGGGCGAAGTCCACATAGGAACGGAGCAGCCGGTCGAGGGTCTCGTCCGGGGTGCCCGGGGTCCGCAGCGCCCGCTCCGTGCCGGCGCGGCGCTGTTCGCCGCCCCGCACGATTCCGGCGATCAGCAGGTCGGTCTTGGTCGGGAAGTGCTTGTAGATACTGGGCCCCGAGGCCCCCGCCGCCTCGCCGATGTCGTCGGTGCTCACCGACTGGAAACCCCGCTCGTCGAAGAGGCGGAGCGCGGCGCCGAGGATCTCCTCCCGGCGGGAGACGGCGAGCGCGGCATACGTCCCCGGCAGGGCCGGGCCCTGCCCGCCCTCCGCCCCCGGGGCGCCCAGCGGGCAGTACGCCGCCGCGTTCGCCAGCCGCAGCAGCACCTCCTCGAAGCGCCGGCGCGGCAGGGACGTGCGGTGCCAGGAGAGGGAGCCGGCCACCGAGAGCACCGCCCAGGCGAGCAGGGCGCGGTCGGCCGCGGTCAGCTCCGGACGCTCCGCCCCGATGAGTTCGCCGAGCCGCCCGGCGGCCGCGCTCAGCGACTGTCCGGCCCGCACCCGGTGCTCCTCGGGCAGATGCCGGGCCTCCCGCTGCCAGATGACGGCCGCGCCGCGGCGCTCGATGCTCTGCGCGGTGGTCGTCGCGAGATAGGAGTCCAGGTCCACGGCGTCCGCCGCAGTCGCGGTGACCGTGCCGACGGTCCGGTCGACGACCTGCGCCAGCAGATCCGGTTTGCCGCGGAAATGCCGGTAGAGCGCGGGGGCGGTGATCCCGACGGCACCGGCCACATCGGCCACCGAGACATTGTGGTAGCCCCGGTCGCGGAAGAGTTCGGCGGCGGCCGCGACGATCCGCTCCTTGCGGTCCGGCGGCCTGCGGGTGACCGTGCGCCGGGCGCCCCCGGCGGCCCTTCCGGCCCCCCGGCGCGCATCCGGTGCGGCCGCCGCGGGGGCGGTACGGGGACCGGTGCGGTCGGCGGCGTCGTTCATCCGCACAACGTACCCCAATCGATGGCCGCGGTGACCCGTTCTTCACCTGTTGTCGTCGGGCGCGGGACGGCGCAGGGGCGTCAGGGCCCGTCCCCATAAGGCCATTGACGGTGACCATGCCGAGGAAAGTGAAGCAGAAGTAACGTCCGGACTCGGATCCTGAGGGTGCCGGTGCCGGCCTGGCACGGGATCCCCGGCCGGGCCCGGCGGGCGGCGGCGGGGCGGGCCCGGCCGCCGTCCGCCCGTACGGTCCGGGCGCTCGGACGGCTCGGCGCCGTTCCTCCGGCGCGGGCCCGGACCGCCGTACGGCTCCCGCCGTCCCCGCGCGCGGTGGTGCGGCGTTCGTGCTGCCCGCCCGGATCCGTGCCGCGCCGCCGTCCCCGCGCGGTGGTGCGGTGCCCCGGCGGCCGCGGACCCCTCCGCCGCCGGAGGCACCGGCTCCGTCAGGCGATGTCGACGACCGTGCGCAGCGCCTCGCCCGAGTGCATCTGACGGATCGCCTCGTTGATGCCGTCCAGCGGGACATGGTGGGTGATCATCGACTCCAGGTCGATCCGGCCCGATCGCCACAGCCCGGTGATGGTGGCGTACGTCCGGCGGATGTCCCCGCCGCCGTAGAACGACGGCAGCACCTTCTTCTCGTTCATCACCAGCTCGGCGAGGTTGAGGTCGGTGAGGTCGCCGCGGCTTCCCGCGCCGACCAGACAGACCGTACCGCCGGGCCGGGCCGCGTCGTAGGCCGCCCGCAGGGTGCCCGGCCGGCCGACCGCCTCGAAGGCGTAGTCGACGCCGAGGCCCCCGGTGAGCCGCTTGACGGCCTCGGCCAGCTCCTCCGGCGCGACCGCCTCGTCCGCGCCGAACTCCACGGCCATCCGGCGCCGGTTGGCCGTCGGGTCCACGGCCAGGATCCGGGCCGCTCCCGCGACCCGGGCGCCCTGGAGGATGCTCACCCCGACGCCGCCCAGACCGATGACGACGACCGTCGAGCCCGGCCGCACCCGGGCCGTGTTGAGGGCGGCGCCGATACCGGTGGTGACCCCGCAGCCGATCAGCGCCGCGATGTCGTACGGCATGTCGTCGGGTACCGGGATCGCGGCGTACCCGGCTATCACGGTCTCCTCGGCGAAGGTCCCGGCGCCCATCATGCCGGGCAGCGGCCGGTCCCCGGCGCGGAAGTTGGGGACGGCGAGGTTGCCGAAGCCGCTGCGGCACAGATGGGTGTCGCCGGTCGCGCAGACCGCGCAGGTGTCGCAGGGCGGCATCCAGCAGACGATGACCCGGTCGCCGGGCTTCACATGGGTGACGCCCTCACCGACCTCCAGGACCTCGCCCGCGCCCTCGTGGCCGGGGACGAAGGGCGCCGGATGGGCCAGCACCCCGCTCATGGCGGACAAGTCGGAGTGGCAGAGTCCGGCCCGGTGCATCCGGACCCGGACTCGGCCGGGTCCGAAGGAGACGGGGGTGACCTCGGTGACGTCGAGGGTCTCGTCCCCGGTGGTGTGCAGTACGGCGGCGCGCATGGGTGTCTCCCGGTGTGGAGTGGATCGGTGTTCGGAGGTGGGGGAGTGAAGGGGGATCAGCCGGCGGCCGGTGCGGCGGGCTGCGGCAGATTGACCGTCTGGTACTCGACATAGCCCGCCAGCCCCTCCGGGCCGAACTCGCGGCCGATACCGGAGTTCTTGAAGCCGCCGAACGGGGCCGCGAGGTCGAGGCGGAAGCCGTTGACGGAGACGGTGCCGGTGCGCACCCGGCGGGCCACCCGCGCCGCCCGCTCCGGGTCGGCGGAGAACACCGCGCCGGAGAGCCCGTAGTCGGAGTCGTTGGCGACGGCGACCGCCTCGTCCTCGGACTCGTACCGGATGAGGCAGACCACCGGGCCGAAGATCTCCTCCCGGGCGACCCGCATGTCGTTGGTGACATCGCCGAGCAGGGTGGGCGTCACGTACCAGCCGGTGGTGCGGTCCGCCGGGACCCCGCCGCCGGTGAGGACGGTGGCGCCCTCCTTCCGCCCCGTCTCTATCCAGTCGAGGTTCCGCTGCTGCTGGGCGCGGCTGACCATCGGGCCGACGACCGTCTCCGGATCGGCCGGGTCGCCGACCCGGAGCCCGGCGAAGGCCGCGCCGAGGGCGGCGGCCACCGCGTCGTACCGGGAGGAGTGCACCAGGACCCGGGTCAGCGCCACACACGCCTGGCCGCTGTTGGCGGCACAGGTGCCGGCCACGATCGACGGCAGGGCCACGGCCAGGTCGGCGTCGTCCAGCAGGATCGCCGCCGACTTGCCGCCGAGTTCGAGGGAGACCCGGGTGAGCCCGTCCGCGGCGGCGGCCATCACGGCCTTGCCCGCCGCGACCGAGCCGGTGAACGCGATCTTGTCGATACCGGGGTGGGACACCAGCGCGGCGCCGGTCTCCCGGCCGCCGGTGAGCACGGAGAGCACCCCCTCGGGCAGCCCCGCCTCCGCGCAGAGCGCGGCGAGCCAGTTGGCGTCGAGAGGGGTCTCCGCGGCGGGCTTGAGCACTACCGTGCAGCCGGTGAGCAGGGCAGGGGCCAGTTTGGCGGCGATCGTCAGCTGGGGCACGTTCCACGGGGTGACCGCGGCCACCACACCGACCGGCTCCCGGCGCACCAGGACCGGCCCGCCGGTGCCGGTCCGCTCCTCCTCCGGCTCGAACGCCTCGGCGGCGGCCAGCGCGGCGCCGAACACCCCGACGGCCGACAGCGCCTGGCCCCGTACGGAGAACAGCATCGGCGAGCCGTTCTGCAGAGTGACCAGCTCCGCGAGCTCCCGGTGGCGGGCGGCGATCAGATCGCGGATCCGGCCGACGACGGCGATCCGCTCGGCCAGCGGCAGCCGCGGCCAGGGGCCGTGGTCGAACGCTTCGCGGGCCGCCGTGACGGCCGCGTCGACGTCCTCGGGACCGGCCTGCGGCACCCGGCCGACGACCTGCTCGGTCACGGGCGACACGATTTCGACGGTCTCCGGACCCGAAGGGGCGGTCCACCGGCCGCCGATGAACAGCTTGTCGTACTCCACTGGTGCGGTGGTCATGCGGAACTCCTCGGTACGGCGGAACGGTGGCGGAAATGAAGGTCCGGCGGCGGCTCAGGCGGTGAGCCTGCGGCGCAGCTCGGTTTTGAGGACCTTGCCGGTCGGAGTGAGCGGCAGCGCGTCCACCAGCCGGGCCTCCCGGACCCGCTGGTACGGCGCGACCCGCTCGGCGACATGCGCGAGCAGCTCGCCGACGAAGGCGTCGGCGCGCTCGGCCTCGGCCCGGGCGGCGGGTTCGAGCACCACGAAGGCCACCGGTATCTCCCCGGCGACCGGGTCGGGGCGGCCGACGACGGATGCCTGGGAGACCGCGGGATGCGAGCAGAGCACATCCTCCAGCGGCTGCGGATAGACGTTGTACCCCTTGTAGATGACCATGTCCTTGGCCCGGCCCACCAGGAACAGGAACCCGTCGGCGTCGAGCCGCCCGAGATCGCCGGTGCGCAGCCAGCCACCGGCGAACTGCTCCGCGGTCAGCTCCGGTTCGTCCTGGTAGCCGTCGGTGACCTGGGGGCCGCTCACCCAGATCTCGCCCGCCTCCCCGGTGGGGCGGACGGTGACCCCGTCCTCGGCGCGGATCTCGATCGCGGTGCCCGGGGCGGCGAGCCCGACGGTCCCCTCGGGGGCCTCGACGCCCGGGGGCACCATGGTCACGCCCATCGTCGCCTCGCTGAGCCCGTAGCCCTCGTTCACGGAGGCGTTCGGCAGTGCCGCGCGGAGCCGGGCGAGGGCGCCCGGGTCGATCGGCGCGGCCCCCGAGGTGACCATCCGGACCGACGACAGGTCGTACCGGCCCAGCTCGGGGCTGCGCAGCATCGCGTAGTACATGGCGGGGGAGCCGGAGATATGGGTGACCCCGTGCTCCTCGATGTCCCGGAGGAAGCGCTCGGCGTCGAACCGGCCGCCGGTGATCACACAGGTTGCGCCGAGCAGGGTGTTGGCGTTGTGCCCGATCAGACCGAGTCCGTGGAACAGCGGGGCGACGGCGATGTTGACGCAGTCGCCGGGAACGATGGTCGTCTCCGGAGCGCCGGGCAGCCGTTCGAGCCGCAGCCCGCCGTCCGTGTCGAGGACGAACCGGGAGCCGGAGCGCAGGGGCACGGTCTGGAGCACATTGGCGACGATGTTGCGGTGGAGGACCCGGACCGCCTTGGTGCGCCCGGTGGTGCCGCCGGTGAGCTGGAGATGGGCGACCGTGTCCGGTCCGGGCCGGTAGCCCGTCAGCGGGGCGGTGGCCAGCAGGGCGGCCAGCGGCAGCCAGGTCCCGGGCGGCTCGACGCTCTCGGGGGCGGGGCTCACGGGGGAGCCGGGGACATGGACCACCGGGCCGGTGGCGGTGAGGACCGCCGTCACCTCCGCGGAGGCGGCCGACGAGGGGTGGGTGAAGACGGCCTTCGCGCCGCAGTCGGCCAGCTGGGCGCGGAGCGCTTCGGCCGGCTGCGCCGGGTTGACCGGCGCGACCGTCAGTCCCGCGCAGAGCGCGCCGTAGTAGGCGACGACGTACCAGTAGGTGTTCGGCAGATGGAGAGCGGCGACATCGCCGGGGCCCAGGCCGCGGGCGCGCAGTCCGCCCGCCACCCGCAGGGCGGCGTCGCGCAGCTCGCCGTAGGTCATCGTCTCCGGGCCGTCGCGCAGGGCGATCCGCTCGGGGTACGCCCCGGCCGAGCCGGTCAGAAAGGCGTCGGCGCCGACCGCGGGCAGCTCGGGGAGGGACGACGGGTACAAGGGCCGGACAGAGGTCACGGGTTCTCCTGGTGACTGGCGGAAGGAGTTGGTCCGGTGCGCGCCCGGGTGAACAGTCGATATCTGCTACGTCTCGCCATTGCCCATCATGGACAGAGCTGTTGGCGCGCAAAAGCTAGGCAAACATGAGCTTTTCGGGCCGCTTGATAGAGACGAAGTTAATTGACGCTAACGGCTCTGTCCATGGTTGCGACCAGATCTTTCCGGGCCGCCGCAGGGACCGGGGCCGGGCGGTCCGGCGCCTGTAGCCCGGCCCCGCCCGCGGCCCGGACCTGCGGCGGACGGTCACCGGGAGGCGTACGGCCGCAGCGCGGGTTCGTCGCGGACCCGGGGCGCGGTCAGCGCGGCCGTGGCCGCCGCCGGGGCCACCACGGCCCCCGCGTACGCGATGTCGGCCGCCCCGACCCCCGGGAGGTACGGCGCGGCCGTGCAGGCGCCTGTGGGCAGCCGCGCGGGATCGGCGGGCCCCGGCCGGTCCAGGGCGTCGCGCACCAGCCGGAAGGTCACGGAGTCGTAGACGAGGCCGATGTGCGTCACCAGCCGCACTCCGCACACGTCCTGCACCTTGATATTGCGCGCGCCCTGCCGGACGGAGGTCCGGTAGGGCGTCACCACCAGGTCGTCGCGGGTGTAGACCGCGGTGTACGACACCCCGCCGGGAGTCGGGTCGCCGGAGTTCAGCGCGGTCAGGAACGCCGACCCCGGCCTCATCTGGTGCAGCGCCGGAGCGCAGGACAGGACGCAGGCCGGATCCCCGGCCGCCGCCCCGTACTCGGGGGTGCCGAGACTCACCACGTCGTCGACGGACTCCCGCAGCGAGGGCCAGTAGGTCAGTGCCCAGCGCAGTTGGAGGCCGCCCTGGCTGTGGCCGATCGCGTCGACCTTGCGGCCGGTGGCCGCGCGCATCGTGGCCAGCGCATGGACGACGTACTCGGCGGACTCCTGGATATCGGTGAGGGACCGGCCGGGCAGGTCGACCGTGCAGACGTCGTACCCCAGGCCGCGCAGGGCCGGCGCGTAGTTCCAGCCCCAGTTGAGCCCGGCGTCGACCCCGGTCCCGTGGACCAGGAGCACCGGATCCTTCGCGGATCCTCCGAAACCGGAGGGGCAGTCCAGGGCCGCGGCCAGCCGGTCGGCGGGGACGCTCAGGGCCGGATCGCCCGCGGTGGCCGCGGCGGCCGCGGTGCCCGCGGAGGCGGCGGGGGCGGCCGGGGCGAGGGTCAGCAGGGCGGCGCAGAGCGCGCCGAGGGCCCGGCCGCGGAGCGGGCGGCGGGCGGCGGGTGCGGTGGTCGGCATGGAGGACTCCTTTGTCCGGATGGTCCGCGTGGTGCAGGTGGTGCGGGGCGCCCGGCGGCGGGGGCGCCGCGGTGTGCCCGGGTGCCGTGGGGGAGGGGCGGCGGCGGGCCCGGCCGAGCCGAATGTCACACGCCGCCGGGCTTGCGAGAACCCGTCGCGCAACGATGCGGCGGCGGCCGGGCCGGGACGTGTGCGGAGGCCCATACCGGCGGCTCGCGGGCTGGGCCGGGGCACTCCGTCCGGGCTCAGTCTCCCGGGGCCGTGACGTCCGCCGCGTCGAGAGCGAGGGCGAGGTCGACCAGGTCACGGGGGTCGGACAGGGAACGGCCGGTGAGGCGCTCCAGCCGGTGGAGGCGGTTGAGGACCGTATTGCGGTGGCAGTACAGCAGCTCCCCGGCCCGCCGGGTCGAGCCGCCGCGGTCCAGCCAGGCCGCCAGGGTGGCCAGCAGCTCCGCGCGGTCGGCGGGGTCCAGTGTCCGCAGCGGGCCGAACACCTCGTCCGCGACCGCGGCGGCTGGTTCGGGCGCGGCCACGGCGAAGGCCCGGGAGAAGCGGTCGCCGAGCGCATGCAGCACACCGTCCGCCGGGCAGGCGGCCAGGGCCAGCTGTGCCAGCCGCCGGGCCCGGCCCAGCGCGGCCAGACCCGCCACCGGGGTACCGACGCCCCCGCGGTCGCCCGGTGCCACCGGGATCAGCCCGGGCGGCAGGCCCGGCCGGTCGCCGAGGTACGCCACCACCGCCGTCGTGCCGTCCAGCGGGCACCAGTAGAGCGGTACGCCCTCCGCGGACTCGAACACGGGATCCGTATCGGCGCGGACGGCGCCCGGACCCCGCAGCAGCGCCACCGCGTACCGGCCGTCCGGCGGCAGCCCCAGGGCGACCGCGAACGCCGGGACGTGCACCGGGTCGGCGTGCCCGCGCAGCAGGGCCCGCAGTACCGGGCGATGGCGCCGGGCCGCCGTGTCCGGCAGTGCGCCGGCGGCCTGCCGGTGCGCCTCGGCGAGCAGTGCCGTGTCCCGGTCCACCCGGCGCCAGACGTCGCTCGCCGCGAAGGCCAGCGCGGCGGCCCGGTCCGGCCGGTCCCGCAGGACGAGGGAGACCAGCGCCTCCCAGAGCCGGACACCGCCGATACGGTACGCGTGCAGTACGGCCCGGAGCGGTACGCCGTCCGCCGCCCTGCGCAGCCCCGTACGCCAGGCGTACTCGCCCGAATCGGCCGCCCGGCCCGGGTCGATCAGACCCGCCACGAAGGCGTCGAGCGCCTCCCGCGCCGACTCCGCGAGGTCCGGCGGCGCGAGCAGCGGATCGCCGTAGTAGGCGCTGGCCGTGCGCAGTTCGGAGACCGCGCCGCTGACCAGGTCGGGCAGTACGGGGCGGAGCAGCCCGCCCGCGTAGCGCAGCACGGCGCCGGAGTCCTGCCCGCCGTCCGCCGGGGGCGGCGGACGATCCGGGGGCGGCGGCGGGAGCGGGCCGGGCCGGGACGGGGGCGGTGGTCGCACGGGCTGACTCCGTTTCCGAGCGATCCGACTGCTGGCGGACTGGAAGCCACGTTAGAGCGGAATTACATATCGGTCCATCGTGGCGAGAAAGGTCCTTGGATGATCTTTTCATTCGATGGTGCATCGGATTCACTTGGGGCGTTGTGACCAGAACGTCCGGGAGGGGAGCGGAACATGATGCCGGGACCACGGGGGTACGCGGATGCGGGCGAGACGGCCGGGGCCGTGGCCGGGCGGAGCCGGCCGGCGGATCCCGGCCGTACCGCCCGTGACGACGGCGAACTCGCCTCCTTCTACGAGCTGATCGACTCCGCCATCGGCGCCTGCGGGGATTTCCGCCGGGCCGCCCGGCGGGTGGAGGAGACCCTCGCCGTGCTGCGCGACGCCCGGCGGCCCGGCCCGCCTCCCGTGCTGCTCGGCGGTACCGACATGCGGCGGGCCTGGGCCGATTTCTCCGCGGCGATGCGGGATATGAACAGCGCCGTCACCGATGCCCGGGCCGAGGGCTACCGGGCGGCCGTCGACGATGCCGGGATCAGCCTGACCGACCTCGCCCGGCTCTCCGGGCACTCGCGGCAGCATGTGACCCGGCTGGTCAACCGGGGCCGGGGGGCCCGCGACGAGGAGTGACCCGGTGGGGTGGGGTGCGGCTGGATCCCCGGCTCCCCGCCGGAGCGGGGAGCCGGGGACCGCGTACCGCCGTGGCTCAGAAGCCGACGCCCGCGTTGAGCGCCGCCTTCTGCGCGTCCTTCGGCAGCCCGGTGTTCAGCGGGGCCCGCTTGCCGCCCGGGGTCAGCTTGTTCAGCTCCCAGCCGCCGCGGTCCTTCGCGGTCGCCCGCAGGTTCCAGGACGAGGCCATGCCCGCGTACAGGAATCCCTTGTCCTCGAAGGGCAGGAAGACCCGGACGCCGTGCTGCGAGCGGTTGCCGAAGCCGTTCAGGGTCTCCGCCACCGCGGGCTTCGCCGGGTCGTCCATCCGCCAGACGTCACCGCCGCCCAGCGTGGCCTTCAGCGAGGGGCCGACCACGGACTCCAGCTTCTTCCGCGTGGTGTCGGAGAGCCCGTTGTTGACCGCGGTGAACCGGGCCCCCGGGGTGATCAGCCCGGTGCTGTCGAAGGTGGCCATGTAGAGCCGGTCCTGGAACACGGTGAACGTCCAGGAGTACGCGTTGCCGACATTGCCGTTGAAGCCCGACGGGCCGAACTTCGGGCTCTGCCCCAGCAGATTGGGCTTCTTGGTCCACCGCTTGGTGTTGGGGTTGTAGACCGGCAGGGTCTTCTCCCCGTACAGCAGCGTCGTCTTCTGCTTCTCGGTGCCCGGGTCGCTGATCCGGAAGACCGTGGTGGGACGGGAAGCGGAGATCATGTCGCGCTCGCGCAGCACATCCCCCTTGGGCTGCCCGTAGGCCTTCCACATCGTTTGGACCGCGCCGACCCCGGCCTGGTTGTAGCTGCCGACGTACAGCTCGCCCTTCCACTCGGCGAGCGCGCCCCAGGCGACGCCCTTGCCGAGCGCCGGGTCCGGGTCGTACTGGTCCCAGGAGAAGACGGGGCGCCAGGCGGTGGCGCCGTCGAAGGTCAGCCCGGTCCCGGGGATCGGCGGGCTCATCCAGATCCTGGCGGTGCCGCCGCTGACCGCGCCGTTGTCGCCGGGCAGCTGGGTGCCCCAGCCGGAGGCGACCAGCCGGTCCTTGAAGGTGGTGAGGTAGCCGGGGTCGTTCTCCAGCTGGGCGACGGTCTCGAAGACGAACGGGTTCGTCTTGTCGCCGGTCCAGCGCAGCACCCGGCCGCCGTTGACGCCCGGCGCACGGCCCGCGAGATAGAGATTGTTGTCCGAGGCGACGACACCGCCGCGGGCGCTGACCAGATCGGTGTACGCCTTGGAGCCCAGGAAGCGCCCGGTGCTGCCCTCGAAGGCGAACATCGACAGGCCGTGGCCGACGGTCTGGCCCTCGGCCACCAGCTGGCCGAAGAGGAGGACCACGTCGTTGTGGGCGGCGGCGCCCCGCAGGCCGATGGTCCGCTTGATCAGCGGATCGGCGGCGGGGGTGATGTCCTCCGTCTTCTGGGTGTCGGCGTTGACGCGCAGCACCTGCGGGGTACGGGCGTCGCCGTAGACCGGGCCCAGCGCACCCGCGGTGGCGCCCTTGCCGTACTCGCAGACGTCCGCGTTCTTCACCAGATGGGGCGTGATGTCCCCGTTGTAGGTGGAGGAGGCGTTGCAGGTGACATTGGCGAGGGTGCCGAAGTAGGCGTAGTCGCCGGAGCGGGCGGCGCTCCAGACATAGGCACCGTTGATCTTCGGCTGGAATCCGGAGGGGCATACCCCGTTCTGCGGCGCGGGCCGGGGGCCGCCGATCGACCGGAAGCACTCGTCGACCTGCGCCCGGGTGGTCAGCTCGGTATCGAGCAGCGGACCGCGGTGCGACACCCCCGACGTCTGCTGCGCGGCTTCGGCCGGGGCGGCCGTGGCCGTGACGTTCGGGGTGATGAGGGCGGCCACCGAGGCCAGCCCGGTGGCGAGCAGCGCGACCCGGCTGCGGCGTCCGGCGCGCCGGGCTCTCCCGCCGGGGGCGTTCATGCTGAGGTTCTGACTACTGCGCACATTCACGACAGACACACCTTCGGTCTCTCCGTCCACTCACTGGTGGGCTGCTGGAGAGCATCGGCGCGCACGCCGGGGGTGCGTCAACGGTCGTCGGGAACGGGTTTGCCGGGTGCGGCCCGCCGGCGTCTTCCCGAGACACGACGGGCCCGGCCGGGGCCTGACCGGCCCCGGTCCGGTGCCCCGGCCGGGTCTCCCGGGCCACAGCCGGGGCCCGCCCGGCCGTGGCCCGGGAGGAGACCTCCGGCCGGTGCGCGCCACGGGCCGCGACCGCGTGGCGGCCCGTAGCGGCCGGCCGGAGGCCGATCGGAGGGATCCGGGTCGGAAGGGGCTCGGGTCAGGAGGGATTCAGTTTGATCGCGAAGTTGTTGAAGACGGACCAGACGTCGACCCAGGCGACACCGCCGCTGCACTCCTTGGCGGCGTTGCAGCCGGTGCCGTAGCTGATGATGCCGTTCAGCTGGCGGGAGTTGGGGTCGTTGATGGTGATGACCGGTCCGCCGCTGTCTCCGCCGCGGCCCACGATGCCGCCGTAGTGCGGGACACCGTAGCTGCCGACGATGGTGTAGCCGTTGACCGGCCAGGTCGCGTTGCCCGCGTAGACGGTGCGGATATTGCAGACGACCTTGGAGTTGTAGCCGAGCTGGCAGGTGAAGTCGCCCACGGCCACATTGCGGACGCCGTTGAGGTAGCGGGTGTAGCCGGTGGCGTCGACGCCGTCCCAGGTGTAGCGGTAGGTCCTGGTCTCGATGAAGGCGGCGTCGATTTCGGGACGCTTGAACTTGACCTGGCCGATGTAGTTGCCGCCGACGGTCCAGACGTGGTCGTTGACGTTGTAGCAGTGTCCGGCGGTGGCCAGCCACTGGCGGCCGTCCCAGGTGCTGATCGCGGGGATACCGCTGGTGCAGTGGGAGCGGCCGCTGTAGTTCGGGCCGAGCGCGGCTCCCGCGTAGAACGGCGCGCTGTCGTTCTCCCTGGTCAGCGGGCGGGCGCCGGTCGACTTGGTGATCCGGAGCGGAGTGGCGTCGGCTTCGGCGCGGGCGTTCGCCACGGCCGGGGCGGCGAAGTGGGCCCGGGCCGCCGCCGGGTTGTCCACCTGGAGGTCGATGGCGCTGCCGTCCACCGCCGGCCCGGCCAGCGCGATGTCGAAGGGCAGGTTCCGGGCGGAGTCGAGGGCGGCGATCTCGGCCGAGAGCGCCTTGCGGGTCTTCTTGCCGGGCAGGACGTCGACCAGGCCGGTGTCCACCCGGGGAGCGGCCCTGCGTACGGCCGCGAGGAAGCTCTTCCCCTGCGACACATCGGTCAGATAGAGCTTGACCGAGCGGTAGTCGGAGCCCAGGGCGACCTGTGTGTACACATCGGAGCGGGCACCGAGGCCGATCTTCGCCACGGCGTCGGCGGTGGCCCGCAGCGGGGCCAGGACCCTGGCCTGTTCACCGGGTGCCATGGCGGCCACCCGGTCGGCGGAGAGCGGATCGCCGTTCTCCGCCTGGGCCGAGACCGTGGCCAGCGGTAGCAGGAGCAGGGCTCCCACGACCGCCAAGGAACGCCGCATGCTGATTCTCATCCGTCCCCCATGTCTCATGCTTACCCCTTTGAACAGCCCCTTGGGGCCGGGTCTTTCTGTGGTCGACCCGGAACGTATTGACATGTACAGGAGTCGACAAGGGGGTGAGAAAGGAGGTGTGGGGATCCGGGGGGCGTGCGGAGTGCCGTACGGCGCTTCCTGCGGCAACGCGCTGAACGGGAGCCTCCGGATCCGCCGGTCGGCCGGTCGACAGGTGGGCCGGTCGACCGGCCGGTCCGTCGGCCGCCGGGTCCGTCAGTCCCCCGGCCGGTCCCGGGGCGGGCCGGGCAGCAACTGCCCCACCAGTGCGAAGAACGCGGCCTCGTTGCCCGCCATGCCCAGCGCGTCGAGGGCCTCGTCCGCCTCCGCCATCGGCGCCGTCAGCAGCGGAAGCGCCGTCGGCGAGCGGCCCGGGCCGTCGATGGCGGCGCGGGTGGCGCCGAGCAGCCGGACGTACGCCTGGGCCGCGGTGGTTTCCGGATCGGTCATATCGCCTTCTTCCTCGGAGCGGTGCCGGTCCGTCAAGCATGGCGCGGACCACTGACAGCCCCCGGGCAGCGGCTCGCCGGACCCTTCGGCGAGTGGGGGCACGGACACGCCCGTGGGGGCCGGTTCCTGTCGGCGGGGTCGGCCCCCACGGGGTGTTCCGCGCCGAGCGCCGCGAGGTGCTCGTGAGGAACGGTCGCCGGATGTCGGCGAACGGGACGTCAGACGATGTGCTCGGCGATCTCCGCCTGCTCGCGCGCCGAGCCGTAGGGCGGCGGTGTGCTGTACGAACGGCGGGCCACGAACCACCAGACCGTCGCCAGGACCAGCACCGTGGCGAGCGCCACCGAGGCGTAGTTCATGGTGTTCACGGTCACCGGGCTGGACTGCGGCAGCAGGAACAGCACCGTCACACAGACCACCCACACCACGGCGGTCCAGCCGATCGGCTTGCTCCACCGCCCCAGGGTCCACGGGCCCGGCTGGAACCGGTCACCGGCCCTGAGCTTCAGATAGACCGGGATGATGTACGCGGGGGTGATCCCGATGACGTTGATCGCGGTGACCGCTCCGTAGGCCGTGGTCGACCAGAGCGACGGCAGTGCCAGGACCCCGGCGAAGCCCACCGACAGCCAGACCGCGGGCACCGGCGTCAGCGTCCGGCGGCTCACCTTCCGCCAGAGCTTCGAACCCGGCAGCGCGTTGTCACGGCTGAAGGCGAACACCATCCGGCTGGCCGCGGCCACCTCGGCGTTGCCGCAGAACAACTGCGCCACGATCACCACCAGGAGCAGCGCCGCGGCGCCGCCCGAGCCGAGCGCGTCCAGCAGGATCTGGGCGGGTGGTACACCGGTCTCGCTGTTGAGCGCGCCGTCGTAGTCCTGGATGGCGAAGGTCAGCGCCATCAGCAGGACGAACCCGGCGATCCAGGAGACCCAGATGGCCCGGACGATGCCCCGGGCCGCGGAGACCGAGGCGTTCGACGTCTCCTCGGAGAGATGGGCGGAGGCGTCGTACCCGGAGAACGTGTACTGCGCGAGCAGCAGTCCGATGGCCGCCACGTAGAAGGGGTTCTCCCAGCCCGTGTTGTTCACGAACTCGGTGAACACGAACTCCGGCGACTGGTGGTTGTCGGGGATGAACGCGATCGCGCCCACGATCAGGCCCACACCGCCCAGATGCCACCAGACGCTGACCGAGTTCAGCACGCTGACCAGCTTCACCCCGAACAGGTTCAGCGTGGCGTGCAGCAGCAGGATGGCCAGGAAGATCAGGAACGTCGAGCCCGGTGTCGGGTCGAAGCCCCACTGGAGATTGGCGAAGGCGCCGATGAACAGGGCGGCGCCGTAGTCGATGCCGGCGATCGCGCCCAGCAGGCCCAGGAGGTTGAGCCAGCCGGTGTACCAGCCCCATTTGCGGCCGCCGAGCCGGTCGGCCATGTAGTACAGCGCGCCCGAGGTGGGATAGGCGCTGGTGACCTCGGCCAGGGCCATACCGACGCAGAGCACGAAGAGCCCGACGCCCAGCCAGCCCCAGAGCATCACCGACGGCCCGCCGGTGTTCATGCCGAAGCCGTACAGGGTCATACAGCCGGAGAGGATGGAGATCACCGAGAAGCTGATGGCGAAGTTGCCGAAGCTTCCCATCCGGCGGGCCAGTACCGGTTGATAGCCCAGTTCGCGGAGCTTGGCCTCCTCGTCGACCGGCGGTGCGGTGTTCTGTGGGTTTCTGCGGGTGGAACGGGCCCATCGCGGTGGCGACAGGGACATGTGGGACCTCCGTGGGGACGGATCCTGCGGATTGCGCCGGGGTGCGGGACCGGGCCGCGCTCAGTAGCCCGCGTCACGCGCGGCGGTGAAGCACCGGTTACGGGCCCGGAGGAAGATCTCCTCGGCCAGGCCGGGGTCACCGGGGTTCTGGGATCGGTACTGCCAGGGCGGCGGGGTGTAGAACGGCCCCAGCGCCTCGAAGACGCGGGACGCCTCGACGAAACGGCCCGCGCCCCAGAGCGCATGGGCCAGATGGTTCAGGTCGAGCAGGGAAGCCGGGCGCGGGTCGGTCCGGTCGAACCAGCCGTCCAGGGCCAGTACGGCCTCCCGGAGCGCGTCCTCGGTGACCCAGTGCAGGTCGAGCGCGCGCTCGTGGCCGCGGTCCCGGCGGTAGCGCTCGACCCGGACGAAGAGGGGCAGGACCAGCAGCGCCGAACCGGCGGGCGCGGTCGAGGCGGCCCACTGCACGAAGTTCACGGCCTCGGAGAGATGGCCGCCGGATTTGCGGGCGTACACGAACTGGAGCATCCGGTGGTACGCCTCGCGGTTGTACGGATCGCGCCGGTGCGCCTCCGACAGCAGGCCCCACGGCCCGGGGAACAGCATCGGCCCCGGCGGCAGCTGCCGGTGCTCCTCCAGTTTCTGCTTCTCGTCGAGCTGGGACAGGGCCAGCAGACAGACCCAGGGCACGGGATCGTCCGGGCCGTACTGGGCGGCGACCCGGCACGCCTCCCATGCCTCGTGCCACCACTCGGGAGTACGGAGATGGTTCTCCCGGTGCGCCCGCAGGGCCCGCTCGACGGTCACCCGACACTGCATCACATGGGCCGCGACAGATTCCGGTTCCTCCGCGAGCCAGGCTCGTACGGCATCCGATCCGGCGGCCACCGCGCCGAGAACCTGCGTGCGCTGCGTCCAAAGACCCCAGCCCTGAGTGGTGTTCAGCAGATTCCGCATCGACAACCAGCGGCCCGTCCGTAAGTCCGCTACGGCGGTACGCAGTTCGTTGTCGTGGCCCGCCGGATGGTAGACGGGGCGGAACTGGTCCGGGGCCATCAGCCCGTCGCCGTTCCCGCGGCTCCGCGATGGCCTGCCGAAACGCGCAGGCAGGATTGTCTCAAAGTGGTCGTCATGAGCCCTCTTGAAACGGTGGGGGGGTGGCTTCGGCGGGTGGAGACCCGGCTCCACCCCCTGTTGCGCGCCGATCTTACTCATCCCGTCGATTCCGACAAGAAGGTGACGAGGATCGATCAATTGGCGAGACAACTGATGTTCACCTGGGACCAGTTGAACGGATTCCCATGGATTTCTCCCGGTCCTGACCGGGAAAGGCGACTCGCCGGAATCGACAGTGATCGTGCCCCTGCCGGTGCGATGGCGGACGGCCGCCCGGGTGCCGGTCGCGGTCCCGGCGACCGGTCAGCAGGGTGGAATGCCCGAAAAACTCCGGCTATGTCACCTCATTGACTTTCCGCCCCGGGCCGGGGTGCCGCGGCGAGGCCGCCCCGGGCCCGGGGCGGTCCGGTCTCCCTGTGTGTCCGGCCGGTTCCACCGGGTGCCGGACCGGGCCCGCCGGTGGTGGCCGACGCCGCCCTGCGAGCCGGGCCCGTGCCGGACGTTCCGCCGGGACGCCGGGACCGGTGCATCCCCGCGATACCCCTACGGCGATTTTCGGCCAGGTAGCGTCATGTCCGATTCCCGCCAGAACCAGGCCTCCGGCCTGCCCATACTTGCCGTATGACCACCGAGCACCGCGAGGCCGCCGACCGGGCGGAAGACAGCCGTTACACGGCCGTGGCCAGCCGGGACGCCCGCTTCGACGGAGTCTTCTTCTTCGCCGTCGCCACGACCGGAATCTACTGCCGGCCGAGCTGCCCGGCGACCACCCCCAAACGACAGAACGTGACGTTCTACCGCACGGCCGCCGCCGCCCAGGGCGCCGGATACCGCGCCTGCCGCCGCTGCCGCCCCGACGCCGTCCCCGGCAGCGCCGAGTGGAACACCCGCGCCGACGTCGTCGGCCGCGCCGTACGGCTGATCGGCGACGGCGTGGTGGACCGCGAGGGCGTCACCGGGCTCGCCGCCCGACTCGGCTACAGCGCCCGCCAGGTGCAGCGGCAGCTCACCGCGGAACTCGGCGCCGGACCGCTCGCGCTCGCCCGCGCCCAGCGCGGCCACACCGCCCGGGTACTGCTCCAGACCACCAGCCTCCAGGCCGCCGACATCGCCTTCGCCGCCGGATTCGCCAGCGTCCGCCAGTTCAACGACACCATCCGCGCGATTTACGCGGCCACCCCCGGCGAACTGCGCTCGGCCCGCCCCGGCCGCACCGGGCACGCCGTCCGGACCGTCCCCGCGGGTGGCGGCGCCGGCATCCCGCTCCGGCTGGCCCACCGCACCCCGTACGCCACGGCCCGCGTCTTCGACTTCCTGGCCGCCCGCGCCGTCCCCGGCGTCGAGGAGATCACCGGTCCGCCCGGCCGCCGCAGCTACCGGCGGACCCTGCGACTGCCCGGCGGTCCCGGCATCGCCGAGGTCGCGGAGCGGCCCGGCCCGGCAGCTGGCTGGCTGGAATGCCGGCTGCACCTGAGCTGTCTGCGCGATCTGACCACCGCGGGCCAGCGGATGCGCCGCCTCTTCGACCTGGACGCCGACCCCCGCGCCGTGGACGAGCGACTGGGCGCCGACCCCCTGCTCGCCCCGCTCGTCGCCGCCTGCCCCGGGCTGCGCGCCCCCGGCGCCGCCGACCCGCACGAGACGGCGCTCCGGATCGTCGCCGGACCCGCGGAGCCCGGCGGGCTGCACGCCCTCGTACGGACCCACGGCGAGCCCCTCACCGCGCCCTCGGGCGGACTCACCCATCTCTTCCCCGAGCCCGCCGCCCTCGCCGGGGCGGCTCTCGGGGAGCTGCCCCCGGACCGGCGCGGGCCGGTGCGGACCCTGGCCGGGGCGCTGGCCGGCGGCGTACCCCTCGACCCCGGGGCCGACCGGGACGCGGTGGAGGAGGAGCTGGCCGCGCTTCCCGGAATAGGCCCCGGCACGGCCGCCCGGATCAGGATGAGGGCCCTCGGGGACCCCGATGTGTTCCCCGGCGAGGACCCCGCCACGGCCTCCGGCGCCTGGCGTCCCTGGCGGTCGTACGCGTTCCACCACCTCCGGACCGCCGGACGGGAGCAGCCGCCGTCGGCCGCCGCGGAAGAGTAAAATTCGGGTAGGAATCCCCTTCCGGCCCGTGGCAGGTGATGGTCATGGCCGACGACGACTTCTACTCCCGGGACCGGCCTCCGGACACGCAACTCCCCGAGGACCGGCCACGCGGCACGGGCGCCGGACCGCCCGGACCCAAGGTGCCCCACAGCGGGCTGTGGCGGGCCGGGATGATCGCCCTTGCCGTCGTGGTGGTGATCGCCTTCGGGATCATGCTCTTCCCCTGACCCCGGCGGCCCGCACCGACACCCCCGCCGCACCGAAAGCCCGCCGCCCCCGCCGCACGGCTGCGCGGCGGCACGGGCGTGCCACGCGCGGTGACCCCGGAAACAATCCCGGTGGACGCCCCGGAACAGCAGAGACCGGCCCGCGGGAACAGCAGAGACCGGCCCGCGCGGGAAACCCGCGCGGGCCGGTCACCGGCGTACGTCAGGGGCCTCGCGGCCCCGGAGACTCAGCGGCTCAGCCCTCGGTCCAGCCGTGGTTCTTGCCGAACTGGAGCAGCCCCTGGCGGATCTGGAGGATCTGCTCGGCGGTCAGCGTGGGCGCCGACCTCAGCAGCAGCTCCGTGATCTCGGCCTTGAACTCCTCCGGCGTGAACACGTCGCACAGCGGGTCCTCGCCGTCCACGGCCGCGGGCCGTGACACCACGGCCGGGGCGACACCCGGCCCCGACGGGACACCCGGGGCCGCCGCGCCGTCCAGGAACCTCACGGACGAGGCCTTCAGACCGCGGTCACCCTCTTCGATCTCGAACTCGACGGCCAGCCCCGAGCGGACGTACTGCTCGGGAATCAACAGATCGTTCACATGCAGGAAGACGTCCTCCCCACCATGATCGGGAGCGATAAAGCCGTAACCCCGCATACCGTCGAACCGCACCACACGACCGGCAACCATGCCAACAACCCCCAAACAGATCCGGACCCTGTGCCCGGATGAACACCTTGAACAGACCATAAGCCACACCCCCCGCCGGGAGCACCCCCGCCGGACCGGGCCCGCCCCGGCCCGGCGGGGATGCCGTCCGGCGCACCGGGGGCGCGCGGGCCCGGCCGCGGCGGTAGCCTCCTCCGGACGGCCGGTCCCCCGTTGTGGTCAAATGTGAAGAGCCGTACGGAAAGCGGGGGTTGGATCCGGCCAAGGGGAGTCCGGGACCGGTCCCGCGACGGCACGACGGCCGGCGGGCGGAGCCAGGGGGAGTGGTGGCAGGTGGGCCAACGGCACGGACGAGCGGCTTCCGGGATCCGGTGGGCCCCGCGGGCGCCCCGGCGCGCGCGGAAACTCCCGGCGCGCCGGACCGCGCCGTGGACGCCGGGCCGGGCCCCGTCCGCGCCCTCCGGCCGGTGCTGAGCCGTGCGGAGCACTGACTACTATCTGCCCGCCGCGGCCCTGACCATCGCCTTCGTCGCCAAACTGCCCTCGCTGCGGCACAACTGGCGCGATCCGCTGGTGCGCTGCGTGTGCTTCCTGGTCTTCACCGCCGCCGCATGCTTCTTCTTCGCTGCCCCGCCCACCATCACCGCGGTCAACCGGATCACCGGCGTCCCGAACTTCTCCGGTCCCCTGGTGTACGTGATCATGGGCTCCTTCAGCTGCGCCTGTCTGGTCCTCGTCGTCAACTGGCGCGGCGGCCCCCCGGACCGGGTGCGGCGCAGCTCGCGGATGTGGCTGGCGCTGTACGCGGTCGCGATCACCGCCCTCCCGGTGTTCTTCGCCCTGGGGGAGGCCCCCGTGGAGCGGCTGCGCGATCTGGACACGTACTACGCCACCACCCCGTACATCCGCGAGATGATCGTCACCTACCTCGGTGCCCATCTGGTGTCCGCCGTGGTGACGACCTCCATGTGCCTGCGCTGGGCGCGGGCCGTCGCGGGCTGGCTGCGGGCCGGGCTGGTCGTGCTGGTCGCCGGGTTCGGCCTCAATCTGACGTTCGCGGTCACCAAACTCTCCGCCGTGATCGCCCGCTGGGCCGGGCGGGACTGGGACCACCTCAGTACGACCGTGGCACCGCCGATCGTCGCCCTCGGCGGCTTCGTCGTCACCTGCGGCTTCCTGCTGCCGCTGGTCGGCCCCCGGCTCGGCGCCCTGGCCGGCAACTGGACCGCCTATCTGCGGCTGGGCAGGCTCTGGCGGCTGCTGAACCGTACCCGCGGGGGTGCCGACACGGCATTCCACTCCGCGATCCCCTGGTGGTCGGACGCCGATATGCGGCTGACGGTCCGGGAGACGGGCATTCACGACGCCCTGCTCCGGCTCCACCCCCGGCTCGACGACGGCGTCCGGCGGCGGGTCCTGGCCGCCGCCGGAGCGGGCCCGGACTCCCCGGCGGGCGAGACGGCGGACGCCGTGGCGATCGCCGCGATGATCCGGCACGCGGCCACGGGCACCGGACCCGGCGGCCCGGCCGCGGACGTCCACGACGGGCCCTCCGCCGGGGCCGACGCCCTGGCGGAGTTCCTCGGCCCCGGCCGCAGCCGGCTGCTCCTGCTGTCCAAGGTCCTCACCTCCTCCGCGGTGACCGCCGCACTCTCCGTCGCGCCGGAGTCCCCGGCCCGCCCAGAAAGCCGAACCGCGTCATGACTTCTCCGTCTTCGCCAGCGCCCCTCCGTCCGGAGGGCACCCGGGGCCCGCGCCGGCCCACCCGCGCCGTGGTCATCGGCGGCGGGATGGCCGGGATGCTCGCCGCGCAGGTCCTGACCCGCCATGCCGACGAGGTCACCGTGGTGGAGCGCGGCGAACTGCCGGACGGTCCCCTCCCGCGCCGCGAACTCCCGCAGGCCCGGCATGTGCATGTGCTGTACTCGGGCGGCGCCCGGGTGATCGAGAAGCTGATACCGGGCATCACCGAGGCATGGATCACCGCCGGGGCCCGCCGGATCCCGCTGCCCACCGGGCTGGTGTCCTTCACCGCCCAGGGCTGGCTCAGACGCTGGCCCGTCGAGATGCAGTACATGATCGCCTGCACCCGTGACCTGCTGGACTGGGTGGTACGCGACCGGGTGCTCGGCCATCCGCGGATCACCCTGCTGGACCGCCACGAACTGACCGGTCTGCTCGGCACCCGCCACGGGGTCACCGGGGTCCGGGTCCGCTCCGCCGCGGGGACCGTACGCCATCTGGACGCCGACCTGGTCGTCGACGCCTCCGGTGCCGGCTCCCGGGCCCGCGCCTGGCTGAAGGAGATCGGCGTCGGCGGGGTCGAGGAGGAGACCGTCGACTCCGGGCTGGTCTACGCGAGCCGCTTCTACCGGGCCCCGGCCGGGACCGAGAACTTCCCGCTCGTCAATGTGCAGTCCGTACCACGCGATCCCGTCCCCGGCCAGACCGCCACCATCGAGCCCGTCGAGGACCGCCGCTGGCTCGTCACCCTCTCCGGCACCCGCGGCGGCGAACCCACCGGGGACCCCGAGCTGTTCGAGGTCTTCGCCCGGGGTGTCCGGCACCCCGTCGTCGCCCAGCTCCTCTCCCGTACCACCGCACTCCCCGGTGACATCGCTGTCAGCCGGAGCACGGTCAACGGCCGCCGCTACTTCGAACGCGCGACCCACTGGCCGGAACGTTTCCTCGCCATCGGCGACTCCGTCGCCACCTACAACCCGCTCTACGGGCAGGGCATGAGCGTCGCCGCCCAGGGCGTGGCCGCGATGGACCGCGAACTGACCCGGGCGGGCCGGCTCACCGCACCCGGACTGGCCCGCAGGGTGCAGCGGTCCGTCGCCGAACCCGTCGCCGTCGCCTGGCAGATGGCCACCTCCCAGGACATCCTCTACCCCGGGGCCAAGGGCCGGCCGCCGGGCCGGTCGACCGCACTCGTCGGGGCGTACGCCGACCGGGTCACCGAGGCCGCCACCGGGCGGATGAGCGTCACCCAGGCGTTCTTCGACGTCATCACCCTCTCCGAACCGGCCACCCGCTGGCTCAGCCCGGACGTCGTGGTCGCCACCCTCCGCGGGCCCGGCCGCCCCCGGCTGACCGCGCCCCCGCTGACCGCGAAGGAGTGGGAGACCGTCTGCCCGGTTCCGGACGAGCTGCCGTAGCGCCCCGGGCCGACCGCCCGGCGCGGCATACCGGCCACTTTTCCGGCGTTGTGGCGGAGCACGCCCGGCCGTCCCTAAAGTGAATACCGACGAACCCCGCCCCGGAGACCCGCGGCGGGGCTTCAGCGGCGAACGGACCGCCGGCCCGTCATGATTCGAGGATCCGGGGAGTGGCACGTGGGCACCAGGCGCGAGATGCGCAGACTCCGGGGCGAGCTGGCGCGCGCCGTGGAGCGGGAGCGTCCGGCGCCGGAGGCCGAAGCCGTGTTCACCGTCCTGTGCGACCGGCTCAGCGGGCTGCGCGACCGCCCCGTGCTGCACCGGCTGGTCCCCTTCCCGCCGGGCACCGCCAGCGGTCTCTATCTCGACACCGCCGACCGGGACATCATCTGCGTCGAGGAACGCACCAGCCTGCTGCACCAGTTGGTGATCTTCGGCCATGAGGTGTGGCATATGACCGCCGGGCACTGTTCGGGGCACCCCGAACGCACCGGCATGGCCGCCCGGGCCGTCGTCCGCGACGCCGATCTCACCGCCGCCGTACAGCGCCTCGCCCTCCGCACCGGCTTCGTGGCCGCGGAGGAGGCCGAGGCCGAACAGTTCGGCGTGGGTCTCGCCACCCGGCTGCGGCCCTGGGTGGAGCAGGAGGGCACCTCCCCGGACAGCCCCCTCGCGCGGCGCATCCAGGAGACGCTCGCCCACACCGGGGCCAGCGCCGGACCCCCGCGCCGCGCCGGCCAGGCGCCGCCGGGCCGATTAGGACGGCCGTCCCGGCCCGCGCCGCCGAAGGGCGCGGCCACCGGCGACGGCCCGGCCGGGACGGACTGATCCCCGTGCGCAGCAGCGACTACTACGTCCCCGCCGCCTTTCTCGCCCTCGTCCTGCTCGCCAAGGCCCCCGCGCTGATCCGCAGCAGCCACAACCCGCTCATCCGCTGGGTATGCGCCCTGGTCGCCACCGCCGGCCTCTGCTTCTTCTTCGGGGCCCCGCCCACCATCTCCGCCGTCAACGAACTCACCGGGATCCCCAACTTCTCCGGCCCCCTCGTCTACATGATCATGGGCGTCTTCGACTGCTCGTGTCTGGTCCTGATCGTCAACTGGCGGGGAGGACCGCCCGCCGAAGTCCGCCGCCGCACCCGGCAGTGGGTCGCCGTCTACGCGACCGCCACGGCCGCCCTGCCCGTCCTCTTCTTCCTGGGCGAGGCACCCGAGGAGCGGCTGCGCGACCTCGACACGTACTACGCCACCACCCCGTACATCCGCGAGATGATCGTCCTGTACCTCGGCGCGCATCTGCTCTCCGCCACCGTGACCACCGTGCTCTGTCTGCGCTGGGCGCGGCATGTCGGCGGCTGGCTGCGGGCCGGGCTGTCCGTGCTGGTCTGTGGATTCGTCCTCAACTGGGCCTTCAGCGCCACCAAGCTGACGGCCGTGTTCGCGGCCTGGCTGGGGGGCGATCTGTCGGCGCTCAGCACCGGTGTCGCCCCGCCCATCGCGGGTCTCGGCGCCCTGGTCACGGCGGTCGGCTTCCTGATCCCGCTGATCGGCCCCCGGCTGGACGACCAGGCGACCTCCTGGGCCGCCCACCGTCGACTGGCGCCGCTGTGGAAGCTGCTGAGGGAGACCCCGGGAGCGGCGGGCGGCCCGGCGGGCACGCCCTGGTGGGCGTCGCCGATGACCCGCCGTACCGTACGGGAGACCCTGATCCACGACCGGCTGCTCACCCTCGGCCCGCGGCTCGACGACGGCGTACGGCGGCGGGCCGGTGAACTGGCCGCCGCGGCCGGGGCGTCCGACCGGGATGCGGCGGCCGCCGGGCTCGCCGCGATGGTCCGGGCGGCCGTCGCCGAAGGAGAGGGACCGGAGTCCGCCGAACTGCCGGAGTGGGACGTCTCCGCCGGGGCCGCGGCGCTGACCGCGGCGGTACGGCCGGGCAGCGACGGTCTCGTCCCGCTGGCCCGGGCCGTGGCGAGGGCGGAGCGGGCGGACGGCGGGGCCGCCGCTGAGGCGGTGCGCCGCCCGCCGCCCGTCAGATCTGCTCGATGACGAAGATCTGGTGGTCGGCCGCCGTACAGCGGCCCATCACGGCTTCGGCGCCGAGGGCCCCGGAGCCGTTCCTGATGCCCACACAGCCCTGACCGTCGACCCGCAGGACAAAGGTGTTGCCGCCCGGCGGACCGGAGAGTTCGGCGTGGAAGCGGCTGCCGAGCGAGCACTCGTCCCAGGGTTCGAGCAGTCCGCGGCCGGTGCCCTCCGCGAGCGCCTTCAGACAGCCCTTGCCGTAGTCGGGGTGGTGCCAGACGATGCGGAAGCTGTCGCCGCCCAGCGGTTCGAGCGTCGTCGACTGCGGTGCCACCGCCTCGCACGAGTCCTGCACCGCGACCAGCGGCGTGTACCGTCCGTCGGTCACCCGGCCGTCCGTCAGGCAGAGTTCGGGCGCGGACACCGGCCGCAGCCGGACATAGCCGTCCGGCGGGCGGGCCTCCGGGGCCGGCTCGGCGGTCACCGTGGTCCGTGACTCCGGACGCTCGTCGTTGTCGCGGGTCCCGCCGGAGGCCGCCACCAGCCAGACGGAGAGGGCGATCAGTACGGCGGCGAGCGCGGGGACGGCATAGGCGGGCAGCCTGCGCCGGGCCGCCGGAAGGCCGCGTTCCCTGGGTTCCCCGGCGGGACCGGGCGCCTCGGATTCCCCGGGCCCGGCGGCCTCCGCGGCCACTGTTTTCCCGGCCCCGCCGTCCCCGTCCGCCGTGGTGTCCCCGCCGCCCGGTGCTCCGCCGGGTCCGTCCCCCGGGCCGGGCGGGCCGTCCGCGGCCTCCGGCGGCAGACCCGCGATCCGCGCCCGGGCGTCGAGCCACTCCGCGGTCCGGTCGCCGTCGCCGCACGCCCGGACGAAGGCGGCCAGCAGTTCGGGGCGCGGCAGTCCGCGGCCGTTCAGTACGGCGGCCAGGGTGCTGCGGGGGAGGACGTCCCCCGCCCGGGCCGCGGCCTCCTCCAGCGCCCGGTACGTCAGCCCGGACCGCTCCTTCAGACTCCGCAACAGAGCCGCCAACTCGGCGGTGTTCCGCGCCTCGCGCGGTGACCCTTCTCCCTGGTTCGCCACGCGCGTCATCCTGACGGATGCCCTGACGGGCCGCCAGAAGGCTTTCGGTCAGGACCGAAAGGCACGGGTGCCCCGGCGGGACAGGCCGCGGGACACCGGGCTGTCCGGGACGCGCGGCGGGACAGCGGCCGGTGCACCCGGCCCATCAGCGGCCACGGGTGTCCCGCCCGGGACGGGACGGCGGCCCCTGTCCCGCGGGACGGGACGGCCCGGGTGCCGGGCGACCGGGCCGCGCGCCCGCGTGCACCGTACGGGTCCTACTCCTCCCGGTCCCGTTCCGGCCCCGCCCCCGGGGTACCGCGCGGCACCGGACACGCCCCGGCACCGGGCACCGGGAAGGTGCCGAGGTCCGCGAGCCGGTAACCCCGGGGGTAGCCCTTGATCTCACGGTTCTGCCGGCCGAAGTGCGGTTCGCGGCGCGGCGGCAGCAGTCTGACCGCCCGTCCGCGCAGCTTCAGCGTGCCCTCGACCGCGCCGCGCAGCACCGGCGACGGCGCCGGGAACCGGAACGCCTCCCGCAGCGGCGCGTCCAGCAGCGCGACCGTGGCCGCCCGCAGCCCCGGTGCCAGCGGCCGCGGATACCACGACGTCAGCAGGGTCAGGGTGGCGTCGGCGACGGCCCGCCCGCCGTCGTCCCAGCCGAAGTGCCGTACCTCGTAAGCGTCGAGATACCGCTCGAAGTCCTCGTACGTCTCCGGCAGGTCCGGGATCCCCATATGCCGGCCGAGGGTCCGGTAGTACGCGGTACAGCCCCGCAGCTCATGAGGGGTGAGCCGGCGCCAGCCGTAGGCGTCGAGCCAGCGTTTGGGCATCACCACGAAGGTCGCCAGCACATACCGCATATCGTCGTCGCCGATGTCGTAACTCCGGTGCATCCCGTTGATCCGCCGGATCGCGGTCCGCCCCTCCCCGCTCCCGAAGCCGTGCTCGACGACCGCGTCGAGCAGCAGCGCGGTGTCGTCGTAGCGCTTCTGAGCCCGCTCGGTGAACTGCCCCGTACGGAACAGCAGCGAGCCGATGGAGGGCACGGCGTAGGTCCGGAAGAGCGCCAGTTCCAGGGCGCGGGTGATGTCCCAGGGGAACTCGTGGGCGGCGATCAGCCGGTACATCTCCCAGCAGTCCCGCTCGGGGTCCAGCCGCAGGATCTCCCTCAACCGGTCGTAGCGCCGCACCGCATGCCCCTCGTTCGCCGTACCAGGGAGGTCATCCTCGCATCCGTACGGGCGTGCGGACGAGAGCCGTGGCCCGGACCGGCGGCCCGGGTACGGCTCAGCCCGGGTTCCCCGCCCAGCGCAGCAGGGCGGTGCCCACCGTCATCCCGCCGCCGAAGCCCGCGAGCAGCAGCAGCTCCCCGTCCCGGACCGCCCCCGCCCGCACCGCGGTGTCCAGGGTGACCGGGATGGACGCCGCCCCCGTATTGCCGTGCTCGGCACAGGTCAGATGGGTACGGGCCCGGTCGAGGCCCAGGGCCGGCAGCACCTCCGCCAGCATCACCCCGTTCGCCTGGTGCGGGACGAAGTGGTCGACGTCCTCCGTGCGCAGCCCGTGCTCCTCCAGGGTCCGGCGCACCGCCCGCGGCACCTCCTCGGTGACGAAGTCGCGGACGTCGCGCCCCTTCATCCGGAAGTGGTGCAGCCCCTCGGCGACCGTCTTCTCGGAGGCCGGGAACCTGCTGCCGCCCGCGGGCACCCCGATCAGATCGTGCCGGTCGCCCCGGCTCGCCAGCCGGGAGCCGATCAGCCCGCGGCCGGGACCGACCGGGCCGAGGACGGCGGCCCCGGCGCCGTCGCCGAAGAGGACCGCCGTCCGCCGGTCGGCCTGGTCGATGATCCGGGAGTACACGTCCGCCCCGATCACCAGCGCGTACCCCGGCCCGGCCGCGCCCCCGCCCGGGGCGGCCAGCAGCCCGGCCGCGGTGACGAGCGCGAACACGAAACCGGAGCAGACCGCGTTGAGATCGAACCCGACGGCGTTCACCGCGCCGAGCCGGTCCTGCACCAGACAGGCCGTCGGGGGCTGCGGATGGTCCGGGGTCGAGGTCGCCACCAGGATCCACGACAGGTCCTCCGGGCCGAGACCGGCCGCCGCGAGCGCCTCCCGGGCCGCTTCGACGGCAAGATCCGACGCGGCCTCCGACGGCGCCGCGTAATGACGGTTCAGAATGCCGGTCTTGCGGGCGATCCACTCCTCGGGAACGCCGGCCCGCGCGGCCACCACCCGGTTCGACACCCGTTCGGCCGGGAGGAACGACCCCGTGCCAAGTATTCCCAGTCCTGTCATGGCGGGCTCCCGAAGTCGGCCGAATTCCCGCCATGGTCACCGCGGGCGCGCCGCCCCGGTAACCCTCGACCAGCCCCCTACGCCCCCCTAAGCCCGGCCCCGCCGGGCCGGACCGCGGCGGCGGTGGCCCGCCCGCGGTGGCAATCCGGGCACCTCAACAGGCATGATGGGCACATCGGTTTCACCCGCCCCGGGCGTGAGCGGACTCGTACGGAGCATCGACGTCGGGGCGCCCGGGAGGTCAGAAAGTGTCACGCCAGGTGCTCACCGTCGCTCAGGACGGTACGGGCGACTGCTCCACCATCTCCGCAGCCCTCCGGATCGCCCGGACCGGTGCCGTGATCAGCATCTCCCCGGGACGGTACGAGGAGAGCCTCACCCTCACCACCTCCCTCACCCTCACCGCGCACGAGGGCCGCGGCACGGTCGAACTGGCCCCCCGCCGGGGCACCGCCCTGACCCTGTCCTGCGATTCGGCGATGGTCAACGACCTCGTCCTCCGCGGCCACGACGACGACCTCCCGGTCGTGGACGTCCCCCGCGGCCAGCTGCTGCTCGACCGCTGCGATGTGTACGGCGCGTCCTGGGCCGCCCTCTTCGCCCGCGGCGAGGGCTCCCTCGCCGTCCGCCAGTGCCGGATCGAGAACCCCAAGGGCGCCGGGGTCGTGACCACCTCCACCCCCGAGAGCCTGCTGGAGGGCTGCGTCGTCGAGCACCTCGGGACCTCCGCCGTCGTCGCGGGCGAGGAGGGCCGGCTCTCGCTGCGCGGCGGACGACTGCGCGACGCCCGCGGCAACGGCGTGCTCGCCAACGGCCGTGCCGTGGTGCGGGTGGAGGAGTGCGAGATATCCGCCACCGACAAACCCGCCGCCGCGGCCGAGGAACAGAGCACCGTCACCCTGCTCCGCACCACCGTTACCGACTGCGCGGTCGGAGTCTTCGTCAACTCCTCCGGTGCCACCCTCCTGGAGGAGGTCACCGCACGGAACACCGGCGGCCACGGCTTCGTCGTCGGCGGCGGCGCCGCGCCCGTCCTGCGCCGCTGCCGCACCGAACGCACCGCGGGCCACGGCCTCCTGATCACCGAACGCAGCCGCGGCACGGTCGAGGACTGCGTCTTCGGCGGCGCCCGGGACGCCGCCGTACGGATCGCCGGACACTCCTCGCCCGTGCTCACCGGCACCGTCGTCCGGGACGCCGAAGCGACCGGCGTACTCCTGGAGGAGGACTCGGCCGCGGAGACCGACCGGCTCGAAGTCGACGGCAGCACCGGCAGCGGCATCGTCATCCGCAACGGCGCCAACCCGCTGCTGCGCCGCTCCACTGTGACCCGCGCCGGCAGCCATGGCATCGAGGTACTCAAGGACGGCCGCGGCCGGCTGGAGGAGTGCCTGGTCGAGGCGAGCGGCGGCGCCGGGATCCATGTCTCCGGCCACGGCAGCCTCTACGTCGGCCAGGGGAAGCTGCGCGGCGGCACCGGCCCCGCGCTCCATATCGGTGCCCTCGGCGCCCTCACCGTCCGCGACCTCGATGTCCGGGACTGCCCGGCCGACGGTATCCGCGTCGACGACCAGGGCGAACTCACCGCGACCCGGGCGGAGATCAGGGACGCCGGGGAGCACGGCGTCCGGATCGCCGCGGAGGCCCGCGCCTCCCTCAGCTCCTGCGAGGTGACCGGCGCCGCCGGGGACGGCGTCCGGATCGAGGGACCGGGACCCGTCTCGCTCATCGACTGCGCCCTCCGCGACAACACCGGCAGCGGGCTCCGCCAGACCGTCGCCGGCGACCGGATCGCGGTCGAGCAGCTCACCAGCACCGGCAACGGCGCCCCCGACGCCTGGGGCAGCGCCGCCGAGGCGGAGGCCGCGGGCGACGGCCGGCTCCCCGGCGGCGCACCCGTCACCGGCGACGCCGTGGACGCCGCGGACGGACCGGTCGCCGAACTGGAATCCCTGATCGGCCTCGACGACGTCAAACACCAGGTCCTGACCCTGATCAACCTCAACCGGATGGCACAGCGCCGCGCCGGGCTCGGGATGCCCGCGCCGCCGATGAGCCGCCATCTGATCTTCGCGGGACCGCCCGGCACCGGAAAGACCACCGTCGCCCGGCTCTACGGCTCCATCCTCGCCTCCCTCGGCGTTCTGCGCTCCGGCCATCTGGTGGAGGTCTCCCGCGCCGACCTCGTCGCCCAGATCATCGGCGGCACCGCCATCAAAACCACCGAGACCTTCAACCGGGCCCTCGGCGGCGTCCTCTTCATCGACGAGGCGTACACCCTGCTCTCCGACTCCGGCGGCTCGGGCGCCGACTTCGGCCGCGAAGCCATCGACACCCTCGTGAAGCTGATGGAGGACCACCGCGAAGACGTCGTGGTGGTGGCCGCCGGATACCCCAAGGAGATGACGGACTTCCTCGCCTCCAACCCCGGCCTCGCCTCCCGCTTCACCCGCAACGTCGAGTTCACCGACTACACCTCCGACGAACTCGTCACCATCGTCGAACGCATGTGCTCGGCCCACCGCTACGAGCTGGAGGGCGACACCCGCACCGCGCTCCGCACCCACTTCGAACGCATCCCCCGCGACGCCTCCTTCGGCAACGGGCGCACCGCCCGCAAGGTCTTCGAGGAGATGGTCGACCGCCAGGCGTCCCGGCTCGCCGCCCGGGGCGACGTCGGTGAACGCGACCTCGCGCTGCTCACCGCCGAGGACGTCGGACTGCCCGCCGCCGCGGGACCCGGCCAGGACGGGGACGACCAGGACCCGCTGCTCCGCCTGGACGCCCTCACCGGTCTTGCCGCCGTCAAGCGCGAGGTCGGCGATCTGGTGAATCTGCTGGCCACCGCCCGCCGCCGGAAGGCCGCCGGGCTCCCGGCGCCCCGGATCAGCAACCACCTGGTCTTCGCGGGACCGCCCGGCACCGGAAAGACCACCGTCGCCCGGCTCTACGGCGAACTCCTCGCCTCCCTCGAAGTACTGCCCCGCGGCCAGCTGGTCGAGGTGTCCCGGGCCGACCTCGTCGGCCGCTACGTCGGCCACACCGCCCAGCTCACCAAAGAGGTCTTCCAGCGGGCCCTCGGCGGAGTCCTCTTCGTCGACGAGGCGTACACCCTCACCCCCGCGTCCGGCGCGGGCTCCTCCGACTTCGGCCAGGAGGCCGTGGACACCCTGCTGAAGCTGATGGAGGACCACCGCGACGAGGTCGTGGTGATCGCCGCGGGCTACACCGAGGAGATGGACCGCTTCCTCAACTCCAACCCCGGTCTCGCCTCCCGCTTCACCCGGACCGTCGAATTCCCCGACTACTCCTCCGACGAACTGGTCACCATCGTCCGGCAGCACGCCGTCGACAACGGCTACGAATGCGCCCCCGGGACGGCCGCCGAACTCCACGACCACTTCGAGGCCATTCCGCGCGGCCGCACCTTCGGCAACGCCCGGCTCGCCCGGCAGACCCTGGAAACCATGATGACACGTCAGGCCCGGCGGCTCAGCGCGGTCCCCGCGCCGACCCTCGACGATCTGCGCCTGCTGCTCCCCCAGGACCTGCGGGGCTAGTCAGCCGCCGGGCCGGCCGGTCCGCCCCGTACCCCGCCCGCCCCGCGCCCTTCCGCGGGGCGGGGCCCGACCCCGTAAGCGAGGACGTCCCTTTGCGCCGCCGTACCACCGCGCTGCTCGGCCTGGCCACGCTCGCCGTACTGCTGCCCGCGCCCGCCGCCGCCGATCCCACCGACCCGGCCGCCGATGCCACCGGGGGAGCGGCGACCGCCCTGCCGGGCATGCCGGAACGCCTTCCGCAGGGACAGGACGGCTGCAACGTCCTCCGCGGCCGGCCCACCCCCGCAGCGCCCTGGACCCGCCGCGCCCTGGGCCTCGACCAGGTGTGGAAGCTCTCCAGGGGCCGGGGTACCACGGTCGCCGTGGTCGGTACCGGGGTCAGCGACGCACCCGCCGTGCTGGCGGGCCGGGTCACCGCCGTCGGCGCGGCGGACCGGGACTGCGTGGGCCGCGGTACGTTCCAGGCCGGACTGGTCGCCGGGGCGAGCCTGCCCGGGCAGGGCTTCTCCGGGGTGGCGCCCGAGGCGCGGATCCTGGCGGTCCGGGGCACGGGGGAGCGGGGCGAGCCCGATCCGGCGCTGCTCGCCGAGGGGGTCCGGCGGGCGGCCGAGGCCGGTGCCGACGTGATCACCGTGACCGCGCCGCTGGACGGCTCCGCCCCGGCGGTACGGGCGGCGATGGCCGCCGCCGCGCGCAGCGACAGCCTGGTCGTCGTCCCGGCCGCCGTGGACTCCGCCCCGCGGAACGGCGGGAACCAGGGCCCGCCCGCCCCGGCGCCGCCGCCGGAGGCCCTGGCCGTGGTGGACACGGGCCCGCAGGGCGTCCGTAACCCGGCGGCCCCCGGATTCACCCGTGCCGATCTGACCGCGCCGGGCGCGGCCCTCGTCGGTCCGGGCCCGGCCGGGAACGGGAAGTGGACGGCCTCGGGTTCCTCCCTGGCGGCCGCCCTGACGGCGGGCGCGGCGGCGCTGGTCCGCTCCTACCATCCGTCCCTCCGGGCCGACGAGGTACGGGAGCGGCTGCTGTCCGGCGCCTATCCGGGCGCCGGGCTGCCCGCCCTCGACCCGTACGGCGCGGTGTCCGGCATCGCCCGGCCCGCGGCGGCCGCGGCCGCCGCGAAGGAGAAGCCGGTGGCGCTGCCGCGGCAGGCCGACACCTCCGCGGCGCGCTCCACGTCCCTGCTGGTCGTCGCGGTCTCCCTGGGCACGATCGTGGCCGTGGCGTTCCTGGCCGCGGTCCTCCCGCGCGGCCGCGCCCGCAACTGGCGCCCGGGCAACTTCGAACGGGACCGCCGCACCACCTGACCGCCGCACCACCTGACCGGCGGCCCCGCCGGGCCGGGTCCACCACGGGGTGCGCGACGCGCCCGCGGCCCGGGCACCGGCGGCCCCGCCCGGCCGGATACCGCGGGGGAGGCCCCTGGTCCGCCCGCGGTATCCGGGGGGAACGGCCTGCCTGCCGGGGCCGGTACCCGGAGGTGCCCCGCGACCCGGGCGCCGGAGTCCGCCGCGACTTCGTGGTCGCTGCGGCTTCGCCGGGTCGGGGCGGTCCGGGGCAGGGAGGGCGTCGAGCCGACCGGTACGGGAGCCGGCCCGGCGGCGGACGGCGTGGCCTCGGGCGGCGCGCTGGGTCGGACAGTGACGCCGGTGTCGGCAGCGGCTCCCGGGACCGGTCCCGGGACCGGTGCGGCCCGGCACCGGAGCCCGGCGCGGGCTGCCCGCCTGTACGGCCCCCGCACCGGACTCGTTCGCGGTTCCGCCCCGCCGGACCCGGTCCGCGGTTCCGCCCCACCGGCCCCGGGTCCTTCCGTCCGCCCCGCTGCACGCGGGGCGGACGGCGCGGCTACTCCGCTCCGGACTCCTCCGGCACCTCGTCGGGAAGGGCGAGCTGCATCATCCCCGGCTTGCGGCGGACCACGCTCTGGGCCCGGCCCGGCGGCAGGACGCGGGAGCGGACCCCGTCGACGACATGGCCCTCGGACGGCGGGCAGGACAGCAGCAGGACCGTGGAGTTGACCTCCTGGAGCTTGCGCACCAGCGGGTCCTGCCGGCCCGCGCCGGACGCGGCGCGGGCGACGACCAGATGCAGGCCGACCTCGTAGCCGAGCGCGAGATGCGTCAGCATCGGCTCGAAGGGGCTGTCGAAACCGGAACCGACCATCTCGTAGTCGTCGACGAGGACGAACAGCCGGGGGCCCTCCCACCAGTCCGCGCGCCGCATCCGCGCCGGGGAGATGTCCGCGCCGGGGGTGCGCTCGGACATCGCCCGGGCCACTCCGCTGACGTACTCCCGCAGCGGATCGGCGGAGACGGCGTGCCCCAGCCGGTACTCCTCGGGAATCGCGGCGATCAGCTCGCGCCGGAAGTCGGCGACCAGGAACCGCGCCTCGTCCGGGCTGTGCCGGGCCATGATCTGCTGGGCGACCAGCCGCAGCGCGCTGGTCTTGCCGCTCTCGGTGTCGCCCACCACATAGAGGTGCGGGCTCTGGGTGAAGTCGTGCCGGACGGGCTCCAGTTCGGCCTGGTCGATACCGATGGTGATCCGCAGCGGGTCGGGTCCCTGGGGGAGGTCCGCCACCGGCAGCCTGGTCGGCAGCATCCGTACGGGCGGTGCCGGGGGCGCGTCCCAGGCGTCCGAGACCGCTTCGACGAGATCGGCGATGGCGTCCGCCAGATCCTCGGCCCGCTCCTCGCCGTCGATCCGCGGCAGCGCCGCCAGGAAGTGCATCTTGTCCGTGTTCAGACCCCGGCCGGGGCTGACGGGCACGGTGGCCGCCTTGCGGACGTCGACCGAGGAGTCCATCGGATCGCCCATCCGCAGCTCCAGCTTGTTCCCGATCTGGTCCCGCAGCCACGACGGCACCTCCACCCACCGGGAGGTGCTGATGACGAGGTGGACGCCGTAGTTGAGACCGCGGGAGGCGATGCCCTGGAAGTGCTCCATATCGTCCGCCATATCGGTGCGGACGGTGGACCAGCCGTCGACGACGAGGAAGACATCGCCGAACGGCGAGTCCGGGAACTCGCCCCGCGCCCGCCGCTTGCGGAACGTGGCCATCGAGTCGATGCCGTTCTCCTGGAAGAAGACCTCCCGCCGGTTCAGCAGGGAGGTGACCTCCGCCAGGGTGCGGGCGATCCGCTCCCGGTCCAGCCGGCCCGACACGCCGCCGACATGCGGCAGCCCGGCGAGCGAGGACAGCGCGCCGCCGCCGAAGTCGAGGCAGTAGAACTGTGCCTCACGGGGCGTGTGGGTGAGCGCGAGGGAGCAGATCAGGGTACGCAGCAGGGTGCTCTTGCCGCTCTGCGGGCCGCCCGCGACGGCGAGATGGCCGCCCGCGCCGGACAGATCGACCACGAGGAGGTCCCGCACCTGTTCGAACGGCCGGTCCACCAGACCGACGGGCACCCGCAGCCGGCCGCGCTCCGGCCAGTCGGCGGCGGTGAGCCCGAGGTCCGGGTGCGGGGTCAGCGGCGGCAGCAGGGTGTCGAGGGCGGGCGGCGCGTCGAGCGGCGGCAGCCACACCTGATGGGCGGGCGGGCCGCTGCCCACGAGTTTGTCCAGGGCGAGTCCGAGGAGGCTCTCCTCGGTCTCCGGCTCGGTCTCGGGCTCCGGTTCCGGGGCCTCCGGCAGGACCCGCGGCACCACCCACTCGGTACCCCAGGGCACCACCTGGCGGTCGATCTGCGCCCGGCGGGCGCTGCCGCGCCGGGGCGCCTTGTAGGCGCCGGAGACGTACGCCGCCCGGAACCGGGTCAGCGCCTCCACCCCGCTCTTGAGATAGCCGCTGCCCGGCTGCGACGGCAGATGGTAGGCGTCGGGCACCCCGAGGACCCCGCGGGACTCGATGGCGGAGAAGGTCCGCAGGCCGATCCGGTACGACAGATGGCCCTCCAGCTGGCTCATCCGCCCCTCCTCCAGCCGCTGGGAGGCGAGCAGCAGATGCACCCCGAGGGACCGGCCGAGCCGGCCGATCATCACGAACAGCTCCATGAAGTCGCGGTGCGCGGCGAGCAGTTCGCTGAACTCGTCGACGACGACGAAGAGGCTCGGCAGCGGGGCGAGCGGGGTGCCAGCGGCCCTGGCCCGCTCGTACTCCAGGACCGAGGCGTAGTTGCCGGCCTTGCGCAGCAGTTCCTGGCGGCGGACGAGTTCGCCGTGGAGAGCGTCCTGCATCCGGCCGACCAGCGCCACCTCGTCGGCGAGGTTGGTGATGACGGCGGAGGTGTGCGGCAGTTCGTCCATGCCGAGGAAGGTCGCGCCGCCCTTGAAGTCGACCAGGACGAAGTTGAGCGTCTCCGAGGAGTGGGTGAGCGCCAGCCCCAGGACGAGGGTGCGCAGCAGTTCGCTCTTGCCGGAGCCGGTGGCCCCGATCAGCATGCCGTGCGGGCCCATGCCGCCCTGGGCGGACTCCTTGATGTCCAGCTCGACGGGAGTGCCGTCCTCGCCGACCGCGATCGGCACCCGCAGCCGTCCCCGGCCCTCCACGGGGAACCGCCACAGCCGTTCCGGTTCATGGCGGCGGAGATCCGCGATGCCCAGCAGCGCGGTCAGCTCCGTCTCGGTGACGAACGGCTCGGAAGCGGTGACCCCGCCGCCCAGGCGGTACGGTGCGAGCCGCCGCGCCAGCGCCTGCGACGCGACCGGGCCCAGGGTGTCGGGCGCACCCAGCCGGGTCGACTGTTCTTTGCGGTCGCGATCGGTTCGGACGAGATGCAGGCCCTCCTCGTCGAGCCGTAGCCGCAGCGTGCCCCGGCCCGACTTCCACTCCAGCGCGCCGGTCAGGTCGACCAGTACGGTGTTGCGGTAGCCGGGGCCCGTCACCCGGTGCCCGCCGGGTATCGAACCGCCGTCGACGACGACGAGCGTGAAGGGCTCCTCGCGGCCCGGCGGGGTGTCCGGATCGAACGGCGGACGCTGGGTGAAGTCGGCCCCCAGCAGCTCCTCCAGGGACTGGAAGTCGGCCGCGGCGAGCCGGGCCTGGCCGGCCCCGTCCCGCTGGTAGCCGTGCTGCGCGTGCGGCAGCCACTTGAGCCATTCCCACTCGGCGCGCCGCTCGTCGGACACGCAGAGCGCGACGTTCAGCTCCTCCGGCGCGTGGAAGGCGGCGAGCTGCGCCAGCAGGGCCCGCACCAGGCCCCGGGCCCGCTCCTCGTCGCCCGTGACCAGCACCCGGGACCAGGCCCGCAGATAGAGCGCGATGGGCTGCTCCGGGACGGTGCCGTAGGCCCGGATGAAACTGCGCAGGGCGTGCGCCGACAGCGGCTCCAGATCCTCCACCGGCCGGGTCGCCAGCGGTGCCAGCCGCAGGGCGAGCTTCTGCTCGCCGACCGCGACCCGCACCTCGCTGAAGTCCTCGTCGGTCGCCCGGCGCTCCCACTGGCGGCTGGTGCCGCCCAGCGCCCAGAGCGCGGCCGGCTCCGGATGCCGCCAGGCCAGCGCCTTCTGCTGCTCCCCGACGGTGACCCGGATCTTGCGGCGCATCTGTGTCAGATAGCGCAGATAGTCCCGCCGGTCACCCTTGAGTTTGCGTTTGCGTTCACTCGCGCTGCGGATCACCTGGGCCAGGATCATCACCACGGACGAGAGCAGCATCAGCCCGATGGCGACATAGCTGAAGACCGTGGCCTGATTGGGTCTCAGGAACATCATCAGCATCCCGAGCGAGGTGAGACCCATCGGCAGATAGGTCCACATCGCCGAGGTGTTGGATTCCGCTTCCGGCAGCGTCGGGGGCTCCTGGAGACTCAGCTCCCCCTCGGGCATGTCGGGGCCGCGGCGGCGCGCGGGCCGACGGAACAGCACGGTGCTCACGCTGGATATCTCCTCGGGTTCTCACGTCCCGGTCGCGGCCGCGCACCCGTGAACCGGGCCGGGCCGTCACGGCGCGGTCGGCCGCCGCCGGGGCCAATGGGGCCCTGTGACCTGACGTGTTGACCAAGGTAGTGTGCGCTACCTCCCCTTCGGTACCCCGGCCCCTCGGATAGGTGCGGCATTCGCATGACGGAAACTTCGGGCATATCGAGCCCTGGTCTGTGCCGGCTGACGGTGAAGACCCCCCGGAGACTGCTCGACCTCGCGGTCCCCGGCGACGTCCCCCTGGCCGACCTGCTGCCGACCCTGCTCGACCACGCGGGCGAGGAACTCGCCGAGCAGGGCATCGAGCACGGCGGCTGGGTGCTCCAGCGCCTCGGCGAGGACCCCCTCGACGAGGAGAGCACCCCGGAGGCGCTTGGCCTGCGCGACGGCGAGACCCTGCATCTGCGTCCCCGCGCGGAGACCCTGCCCGCGATCCACTTCGACGACCTCGTCGACGGCGTCGCCAGCAGCATGCTGGACCGGCCCCACGGCTGGGACGCCCGCAGCGGCCGCCGGCTGCTGCTCGGCACCGCCGTACTGCTGCTCGCCGCCGGCTGGCTGGTCTGCGCCCTGCCCGGCGGCCCGCTCACCACCCGGGCCGCCGTCGCCGCGGTCACCGGACTGCTGGTGCTCTTCGGTGCCGCCGCGGCCTCCCGGGCCGTCGGCGACGCGGCCGCCGGCGCCGCCCTCGGAGTCTTCGTACCCCCGTATCTCGCCCTGGCCGGAGCGCTGCTGACGGCCGGTGACACCGAAGGCGGCGGACTGCTCACCGGCCCCGGACTCCTCGCCGCGGCGGCCGCCGCCGCGGGCGGCTCCGTCCTCGCGGTCGCCGCCGTCGCCGCCTACGTACCCCTGCTGCTCTCGTTGGCAGTGCTCGCCCTCGGCGGCGCCGTCTGGGGCGGCCTGATGCTCGCCCTCGACACCGGCACCGGCCCCGCCGCGGCCCCCGTCGCGGTGGTCGCCGTCATCCTCGGCGGACTGGTCCCCGGCATCTCCTTCCGCCTCTCCGGCCTGCGGCTTCCCGTCCTCCCCAACAACGCCGAGGAACTCCAGGAGGGAATCGACCCGCACCCCCACGGCCATGTCGTGACCCGCACCGGCCTGGCCGAGGAGTGGATGACCGCCCTGTACGCGGCCATCGGCCTGCTGCTCGCCGGAGTCCTCACCGCGCTCCTCGCCGACGATTCCGGCACCGCCGCCCGGGTCACCGCCGCGGTCATCTGCCTGCTGCTCCTGCTCCACTCCCGCGGTATCGGCCACGCCTGGCAGCGCCCGGCCGTGGTCCTGCCCGGGCTCTACGGTCTGGCCCTGATGGCCCTGACCGTCGCCCCCGACCTCGCCCCCGAGCGGCGTCCCGTCCTGGTCGCCCTGCTGCTCGCCCTCACCGGCGCCGCGGCCATCGCCTCCTGGACCGTGCCCGGCCGCCGGATGCTGCCCCACTGGGGCCGCGCCGGGGACATCCTCCACACCTGCGCGGCGGTCGCCCTGATCCCGCTGGCGCTCTGGGTGCTCGGTGTGTACGGCCGTCTGCGCGGTATCTCCGGCTGACCCCGGCCACGGCCGCGGCGGCCCCGGCCGCACCATCCACCAACCACCGGATCAGGGCGGAGGAACCACCCAGTGCAGTCCAGAAAAGACCAGGTCCAGGCGCATATGTTCGTCATGGGCCGGCTCACCGGCGGAATGCTCCGCCAGGACCCCGACGCCCCCGAAACCCCGGCCGGCCGCACCAACCGCGGCCTGGCCTGGGGCATCGGCCTCGCCGTCGTCCTTGTTCTCGGCTTCCTGCTCTACGGACTCATCGCACCCGCGGGCAACAAGAGCTGGCGCACCTCGAACGCGCTGATCGTCCAGAAGGACACCGGCACCCGCTACCTCTACCTCGACGGTGTGCTCCGCCCGGTGCACAACTACGCCTCCGCCAGGCTCCTCGCCGAGAAGACCCCCACCACGGTCAGCGTCTCGGCGGCCTCCCTGCGCGGCGAACGGCGCGGCACCCCCGTCGGCATCCCCGGCGCCCCGGACTCCCTGCCCGCCGCCGGTGACCTGGAACGCGGCGCCTGGCAGGTCTGCGCCGAAGAACCCCTGCGCACCGGGCCCGACGGCACCGGACGCCAGACCCGCACCTCCCTCCGCCTCGGCGCCCCCGCCGACGGCGAGGTCCCCGGCCGCAAGCAGGCCCTGCTGGTCCGCGCCGACGACGGCACCCGCCATATCCTCTGGGGCGACCAGCGCCTCCGGATCGGCGGCCACGGCGCACTCCAGGCCCTCGGCTACTCCGGCACCACCCCCGTCCCCGTCTCGGCCGCCTTCCTCAGCAGCCTCCCCGCCGGAGCCGACCTGGTGGCCCCCGAGATCGACGGCCGCGGCACCCCGTCCGGCCGGATCGGCACCGCCCCGGCCCGCACCGGCCAGGTCTTCCGCCTCGAATCGCCCGGCGCCACCGGCCAGTACTTCCTGCTGGAGAAGGCCGGACTGCGCCCGGTCAGCCCCCTCGCCGCCGCCCTCGTCCTGGGCGACGCCCGCACCGCCGCCAAGGCCTACCCCGGCGCCCGGCCCACCGCCCTGCCCCTGACCGCCGACGCACTGACCCAGCGTCAGGCCCCGGCGGGCAAGACCGTCCAGGACCCGGCCGACTGGCCGAACACCACCCCGCCGGCCGTCCGGGCCGCCTCCGGCGCTGCGCTCTGCGCCCAGATCACCCCCGAGGGCACCACCCCCCGGGTACGGCTCGCCCTGCTCCCCGCGGCCCAGGCCCCGGCACCCCCGGCCAGGGGTCCCGAGATCGCCCCCGCCTGCCTTCCGGTCGACGGCATCACCGTCAAGGGCGGCCGCGGCGCCCTGGTCGCCGCCCTCGGCGCGGGCGGCGGAGTCCGCGGCACCACGACCTATCTGGTCACCGACGTCGGGGTGAAATACCGCATCGGCGAAGGCGCCGCGGCCCAGCGCCTCGGCGTCAAGGGGGCACCGGTTCAGGCCGTGCCGTCACGGCTCCTCGACATGCTGCCCACCGGCCCCGACCTGGATATCGCCGCCGCCACCGGCGCCGCCGATGGTCGAGTTTCAGCCAATCGGTCCTGCCGGTAAACCACCTGACTTCCCAGCACATCCTCTGGGGCGCCACACCCTTCCGATCAGGTCGGCACGACATGACGGAAGATCAGAGAAAGCTCAAGAAAACCACCCGATCATTGCCCGCTCCATCCATCGCTCCCTAGCATCAGCCGCGTTCGGCGCGGGTTGATCGCGCCGCCTCCACGGCCTCTCCTCATTGACCCAAGGACACGCCATGACCACTCCCGGCCCCGGGAACCTCCAGACTTCCAGCCAGCACTCCAACCAGCTGGGCCACAACGCGCTCCAGCAGGCCGAGACCGGTATCAAGCGCTCCCAGCAGGACGTCCGCACCACGATGGACGGCCTGATCAGGGCCTACGGCGGCAAGGACGGCGGCGCCTTCCAGAACCTGCTCAACGAGTGGAGCGGCCAGGTCGACCAGATCACCGCCCGGATGCGGGAGATGATGGACGCCCTCCAGCGCACCGGCCTCGCCCAGAACCGCACCCAGAGCGAGATCGAAGAGCTGATCTCGGCGGCGAAGTCCCAGCACGCCCAGCTCGGCGACAGCGCCTACGGCGCTCTGATGGGCCGCAAGAGCTGACCCGGCTCCGCCTTCCTTCTCTTCCCCTCCGCTCCACCCACCCGGACCACCTGGAGACCACCCCGTGTCCTTCAACAGTCACCTCAACGACGGCGTCATCCACGTCGAGTACAACTCCGTCCATATGGCGGCGGAGGACATGCGCATGCAGACCAAGGCCATCCAGAACACGGTCGTCGCGCTCAACTCGGAGCTGGACGTGCTGCGCGCCGCCTGGCAGGGCATGGACGCCGCCACGTACGACGAGAAGCAGGCCGCCTGGAACGCCGCGTCCAACGGCCTGGCGGACATCCTCACCAAGCACAGCTCGCTGCTGGAGCAGATCGTCGAGATCTACCGGAAGCACGAGAACAAGGCCGCGGGCGACTGGGGCTCGATCCGCGTCTGAGGCGTGCCGCCGGGCGCCGCGGATTTGTCCCGGGGCGCCCTTCCCGCCGTGCCGTCCCCGTTGTGAGAGAGAGCGGACATGAGCAGCAAGGACCATCCCCTCAGCCATCTGAGCCCGGAGAACCTCCGTAAGTTCAGGGATGACAAGGAGGGCGGGGTGGAGAAGTTCATCAAGGACATCACGACCCTGATGACCGCCCCCGTTGACCCCGACGGCGAGGGCACGGTGAACGCCATGCCGGGCATGGCCCGGCAGAACGGGACGGTCAGCTACGTCGCGCACCCTCTGGTACTCGGGAGCCTGGGCGCGGCCCAGAAGGGCGACGCGGTTACCGCGGAACCTCTGACGGGGTACTACAAGGCGGCGGCCGGGACGCTGGCCGATATCGAGCAGCAGCAGAAGACGCTCTTCGACACCATCAAGCAGAGTCTGCTGATCACCATCACCACAATGGAGTCGGCCCAGGACTCCAGCCTGGACGAGGTGGATTCCCGCAAGTTTCTCGACGACTGGATGAACGTCGGCAAGGGACTCGTCCCGCCGAAGTCCGTCTGACCTCCCAACGCGTCTCCCCACACCACCGATCTCACCGAAGGACTCGTCTGCATGGCCGCCAATGCTCTCTGGGAGGACGTCGTCCGACCGATCACCGGGTACGACGCCGGAAAGCGCGAGGACGTCGGCAAGATCGGCGGGACCGTGGACAACAACAGTGCCTTGGGGCACGGCTGGGTGACTCCGAAGATCGAAAAGCTGGATCTGTACTACCTCGCCCAGAACGAGCAGACGAAGAACCCCGAGTACAAGCCGGACCGGACGATCAGCTTCTACGACGACGCCTCGTCGGGGAACACCATCACGTCCTTCTACCGGGTGACACTGAGTGTCCCGTGGAGCGGTGGTGTGGGTGGTGCGGACTTCAGTAATGACGGTGTGGCGGGGAAGTACGACTGGGCGCAGGGGAAGGCGCTTGAGCAACTGGTGGCCAAAGGTTCGTCCGACAACTTCGATTTCAACGGAAAGCCGACCGGGGTACCGAACAGCGTCAAGATCGACTCTTTCATCGAGAACGCCAGGGCCTTCGATGCGGTCCAGCAGTTTTTCGTCGGCAAGGAGCCGCTGCTGGCGGCCTGGTTGAAGGCGCTCGGTGACGAGGATGCCGCCTGGAGGGGAACCAGCGCCGATGCTTTCCGGGAACTGATCGACGGGGTGCATCTCGGCTACAAGAACCTCGTCACGATCCTGTCGGCCGAGGGCGCGACGGCCAGCACGATGACATATGTGCCTTCCTATCTGCCGAAATCCATCCCCGGGAAGACGTTCGTCGACGCCGCCAACAAGCTCCACGAGGTGGCTGGAAAGCTCAAGGACGCGTGGTCGGCGTGGGTGAACAACTCACGCGGCGGCTGGCTGCCGACCCATCACCTCGACTACTGGCTCGACCAGGTCGCGAAGCATCTGAACGAACGCAATATCGCCCGCACCGAGCTCCAGGCGTACAGCAGTACGGTCGGCTGGGGAAGCAGCTTCGGCCGGGAGACGAGGATCGTCGGGACCAAGAGTGGTGACTTCTCCATCTATCTGGATCCCTTCGGGGACCTGCGAACCGAGCAGGCCTGGCGCATCCTCGGCCAGGAGGCATACAAATCCTGGGTGGCCGGCACCGGCGGCGCGGAAGGCCCGATCGGCCTCAAGGAACTTGATGACAAGGCCGGTCCGCTGGCGATCGAGCTGAACAACGCGCTCGCCGAGTTCGCGCTCGCCACTTCGTCCTTCTCCTTCAGCACCGGTTTCACCGATCTGAAGTCCCGCTTCAACGAGCGCGAGGCCGAGCGCAAGGCCGCGGACGCGCAGCGGGAGGCCGATCGGCAGAAGGAGGAGATGGAGAAGAAGAAGGAGGAGATGGAGAAGGGGCTCGGTGGTGGCGGTCAGCCGCCACCCGGGCTCGGACCCGGCGGAATCGGTGGAATCGGTGGGAACAACGGTTCCAAGGGGCCCGGAACCGGTCTCCCCGGGGGTCTGAAGCCCCCGCCCGGTCTGGACCCCAACAACCCCGCGAACAAGGGACCCGGGACCGGCCTCCCGGGGGGCCTGAAGCCCCCGCCCGGCCTCGACCTCAACGGGCCCGGCGGTGACAAGAACGTTGTCCGCAACCCCGACGGCTCGGTCTCCGTGCGCAACCCGGACGGTTCGTACACCACGACCTACCCGGACGGCCGCAAGGAGACCACCCCGCCCGGCGTCATCCCGCCCGGCCTGGGGCTCAACCCGGGCGGCCTCCCCGGCAGCGGCACCCCGCCCGTGCCGCTGAAGACGGTCAAGGGTCCCGACGGCTCCACCACCTCGTACAACCAGGACGGCTCGCGGACCATCACGCACAAGGACGGTGCCAGTACCACCATCGGCCGGGACGGTACGGTGACCACCGTGAACCCGGGCGGGTCCACCACCGTGCTGCACCGCGACGGCAGCCAGTCGGTCACCTACCCCGACGGTACGAAGACCACCTACAAGCCCGACGGCAGTTCGGTCACGCAGTACAAGAACGGGACCGTCGTGCAGCGGGCGGCCGACGGCACGCTGACCACCACGGACGCCGAGGGCAACAAGACGGTCGACCGGCCGAAGCCGGGCGAGACCGTGAAGAACCCGGACGGCTCCACCACCACGTACAACAAGGACGGCTCGGCCACCACCGTCCACGCCAACGGCATCAAGACCACCGTCGGCGCCGACGGGACCATCACCACGACCGACCCCGACGGTACGAAGACGGTCTCCCGGCTGGGGCAGAACACCTCGACCATCCAGTACGCGGACGGTTCGGTGGCCAAGGTGGAGAAGGACGGCACGGTCGTCACCACCTACAAGGACGGCAGCAGCACCCGGCTCGGCCCCGACGGCACGTACACCACGACCGACGCGGACGGCAAGAAGACCACCGAGCACCTCAACCCGCTGGGCGGCAAGGCCGGTGCGATCACCTCGCACAATGTGGACGGCTCCACCACCACCCGGTACCCGGACGGCACGGTCGACCAGGAGTACAAGGACGGCCGCCGCAAGATCACCTATCCGGACGGCCGTACGGTCACCACCGACGCCGACGGCCGCACGGTCAGCGTCACCGGGGGCAAGGGCTCGTCCGGGCTCGGCTCCAACGGGAGCGGTGGCTTCGACTATCTGGACCGAGAGCGGAAGAAGTCCCCGTGGGTGCCGAACCTCTACACCGGAGGTTCGGGCGGCGGCAGTCAGGGCTCGGGCGGCCCCCCGCCGCCCCCGCCCCTCAACCCCAACACCATCGGCAACAGCTTCGTGCCTCCGGGCAGCAACCTTGCCGGCGGCGGTGGCGCCGGATCCGCAGGCGCCGGTGGTGGCAGCGGGCGCTCGATGGCGGTCAACGATACGACCGCCAGCCGAGTCCGCCCGAACACGACGGGCGACGAGAACGTGGTCCGCCGCCCCGCCACCACCTCGGGAATGATGCCGATGATGCCGCCCCCCATGGGTGGAATGGGCGGAATGGGCGGCGGTCAGGGCGGCCAGAGCGAGGAGCGCGAGCGCGCGACCTGGGTCAGCGAGGACGAAGACGTCTGGGGCACCGACGAAGGCGGCGTCGCCGGAGTGATCGGCCGCTGACACCCGCCGCCCGGCCCGGCGGCACCGGGCCCCCGAGTACGACATTCGCCCGCGGGCGACGAGCAGCACGGATGGACACGACATGAGCAATCCCCTGGAAGAACAGCTGGCCGAGGCCCTCGCGGAATTCGAGGAGACCCGTACCCAACTGGAGCGGGCCGCGGCGGAGGCCGGGCGGATCTCCGTGACCGTGACGTCGAAGGACCGCGCGGTGGAGGCGACCGTCGGCGCGCAGGGCGAGCTGAAGAACCTCCGGTTTCCCACCTCGCGCTACCGCAATATGGCCCCCGCGGAGCTGGCCGGGGCGCTGATGGCCACCATCGCCCAGGCCCGTACCGAGGCGGCGTCCCAACTGCTCGATCTCTACCGCCCCTTCGGCCCTGTCCCCGGGCTGTCGGCCGGTGCCGAGGGCGGTTTCGCGCCCATGGCCTGGGACGAACTCCTCGCTCCGCTGCGCGAGGAGGGCATCGAGGTCTCCTCGACCCCGGCCGGCTCCCGCTCGACGGGCGCGCTCTTCGACGAGCTGATCGACGACGAATCCGATGACGGCGGCACCACGGGCGCCACCGGCGGCACCTGGGAAGGAGCGGGCCGATGAGCGGCGTCGACATGGACCCGGAGAAGGTCGGCAAGGCCGGGGCGTCCCTGGAGGAAGCGGGCGAGAAGCTCAAGGTCATGGGTGAGGAGTACGTCGACAAGATCAGCACCTATCGGGGGTGCTGGGGGACGGGCGAGTTCGGGGAAGCCTTCGAGAAGAAGTACTACCAGGGGGTCACTCCGCTGGTGGACGGCGTCAAGACGCTTGGTGAGGCCACCGCGGGAAGCGGGAAGAGCCTCGGCGGGCACGGGAAGAAGATGAGCGGTACCCAGGACGACATCACCGATCACATCAACGGGTCGAAGAAGAGTTGATTCTTGACCATTCACTTTCCTCCTGAGTGTGCCTGGCTGTTCGCGATTCTGACGGGTGAGGTTCCGCCGGATGGTGATGAGGACAAGCTGTTTGCGCTGGCCGAGGTGCACAACGATCTGCATGGGCAGCTGAATACGACGTTTCAGGCGATGGTGGCCGATGCGTTGGGCTATACGAAGCAGAACTTCGACGGTGACGCGGCGAAGATGTACCAGGA